>JAEIOG010000111.1 GCA_016342495.1 Phycisphaerae bacterium | reverse complement strand
TATACTAGTAATGGTCAATTGGATGTAGCCACTGATGCCAAAGACAATGAAACTGATTATGATTATGATGGATTTGGACGTCTGGAAACCATTACTTATGCCGATAACAGCACTGAAGAATTTGAGTATGATGCAGCATCAAATTTAACTAAGTTTACTAATCGTGCCGATCAGGAAATTAGCTTTACTTATGATGCCTTAAATCGATTAAAATCCAAAACTCGTCCAGGTGAATCCGCGATAACCCTGGTTCATGATATTGCAGGCCGTGTAGTGGAAGTCAAACAGGGTTTAGCCGATATAGATATGGCCTATGATCGTGCAGATAGAGCCTATGAAATTACTGATCAGAATGGCTATACAGTTGAATATTGGCATGATGTTATGTCTCGTCGTGAAGCCATGCGATATCCAGATAGTATGGATGTTTCTTATACTTATGATGATCTGGGGCGTATAACCCATATTAAAGATGATAATGACGAAACTATCGCTGAATATATTTACGATGATCTTTCTCGTCGCACCACTTTGAAATATTATTATAATGGCGGCACAACTCCAATTGCTACAACAACGTATGATTATGAAGATAAGATTGGAAATGATAATTTAGGTAATCGCATAGAGGGAATTACTCATGACTTGCCAGGTACAACTAATGATATTACTCTGGGTTATACTTTTGATAAAGTTGGCAATCGTCTGACTCGCACTTATGGCAGTGAAGTTCAAATGTATGACTATGACAATCTTTATCAACTGACTGATGTCGATTATAATGATGGCCAAAATTTTGATTATGCTTATGATAAAGTTCATAACAGAACCGGTTTGATAACTGGGACATTGGCAGAAGGACTTGTCGGCCAATGGAAGCTGGATGAAGGATCAGGTGGTGTAGCTTTTGATACTTCAGTAAATAATAATCATGGTACAGCAACTAATGGCCCGGTATGGACTAATGATGCAAAAATCAACTGGGCTATGGATTTTGATGGCAGCGATGACTATATAGCCATTGCCGATGATGATTCACTTGATTTTACCGGAGCTTTTACAGTAGCAGCCTGGGTTAAAACCGAAACTGCTACTGGCTATGGATATATTGTATTTAAGGCTGATACGACTACTGTTGATGGTTATTATATCGGTAAAGTCAATGGTAAATGGCAATTCGTATGTGCTGTTGACGGTACAATGCCATATGTGCAAAGTGATAATGCCCCAGTAGCTGATACCTGGACCCATGTTCTTGGGCGTCGTTTAGCTGATGGCACGATGGAATTATTTATTGATGGTGTCAAACAGACCTATAATACCGCCAGTATAACTGGCACAATTAATTCCACTGGCGGGCTTTATCTCGGCAAAGATGTCGAATATCAAAATGATTATGAATTCGATGGTATAATAGATGAAGTTTGTATCTATAATCGTGACCTCTCTGACAGTGAAGTCAACCTGCTTTACAATACTTCCCAGACCTTATATAATGTTAATAGTGTTAATCAATATCTGGATGTTAATTTAGTTGCTCATTGGGAATTAGAAGAAAATACAGGTACCGTAGCCTCTGATGAGACTGAAAACTTCTTTGATGGTACAATTGTCAATGCCAGCTGGTCTGCCAGTGGTAAAATCGGTAATTGTCTGCAATTTGATGGCACTGGCGATTATGTAGACTTCGATGAATTCAAGGGCATTTCCGGCAGTTCAGCCCGGACAACTTCAGCCTGGATCAAATGCAGTACCGGTGAATATGCTATTATGCAATATGGTACCGAAACCAATAATGGTATCTGGCTGGTTTCAACTTATCAAAACAAGCTGACTTTGACCACCTATGGTGGCTACATTCAGGGGACTACTACCATAACTGACAATCAATGGCATCATATTGCTGTTGTGCTGGAAGATGGTGATACTTCTACTGATGATGTCAAACTTTATGTTGATGGCAGTCTTGAGACTATAAATTATGCCAGTACCAATGCGGTAAATACCGCCCTTGGCCATGAAATATGTGTGGGCTCATGGCATCATGATGATGATAGCTATAACTTTGGCTTCACGGGCTATATAGATGATGTTCGCATTTATGATCGTGGTTTATCCGCTGCTGAAGTGGATCAATTGGCAGATGCTACCGCAGAAACCGATAATTTTGGTCTGGATTATGATGCTAACGGCAATCTGGCCCATGACCTTCTTGGCAATACCTATACTTATGATTGTGAAAACCGCATGACCCAGGCAGTTGTGGGTTCAACAACCTGGTCTTATGGCCATGATCTCTTTGGTCGCCGATTAAGCAAGGGTGACGGATCTACTACGACAACCTATGTTTATGATGGTACCCAGGTTATCGCGGAATATGAAGGTGTGGATCTGAAAAAGAAGTATATTTATGGCCCTGGTATTGATCAGCCGATAGCCATGATTTATGTTGACGGCTATACAGAAACTTGGTATTACTATTTACAAGACAGTTTAGGTAATGTAATCGCTCTTATAGATGATAGCGGTGCTATCGTCGAGACATATGAATATACGCCGTTTGGTACACCAACGATCAAGAATGCCAGCGGAACCGAGATAGCCACCAGCTCTGTCGATAACCCCTATATGTTCACCGGCAGAAGATGGGACGCCGAAACTTCAACCTATTATTATCGCTTCCGCAACTATTGTCCTATGCTGGGCCGCTTCATGCAAAACGACCCGCTGGGTTATGCTGATTCGATGAATCAGTATGCCTATTGTGTTAATAATCCAGTTAATTATATAGATCCATTGGGTTTAGGTTTCTTGAGATGGGCACGTAATACTGCTATTGGTGCGGCGTCTGGTGCTGTGTCTGGGGCAATATCAGGAGCGGTTGTTGGATTCTGTACAGGAGGCCCAGCTGGAGCGCTAGCAGGCGCTGCTGCGGGTGCTATTGGTGGCGCTGTTGTTGGGGCAGTTGCAGCAGGTGCAGCTGACAATGTAAGTCAGGCAACCGGAGGTGGAGGTTTATCTGTAGGGCAAGCAGCTCTGCTAGGGGCAGCTGGAGGCATAACGGGAGGGGTCGGTGGGGCTTTGGTCGCCGCTGAAGTTACTGGGGCAACATACATGGTCACGGTGAGTGCGACTGGTGCAGTTGTTGGGGGAACTACGGCAGGAATTACAAGTGATGGAGATCCAGCATCAATTGCTATTGGTGTTTCTGTTGGGCTTTTGGCTGGCCCTATAGGTGTAGGGACTGCTGAAAGCACTTTATATAATATATTGCTTAGTATTGACATAGAACTTTGGTCTATTGCTATTGGGAATGGGATGAAAGATGAATGTGAACGTGGTACGCAAGTGAACGTTACGATTGGCATTCAAGGTCAGGATGATGGGCCAGCTAGATAATTGGAAGGGTTCAAATTATGTGTGGAAAGGCGAATATGAATAGTAAAGATAAGTATGGTATTCCAGGTTATTTTTGTAAAACAAATAGTTATATTTCTCATATGATAGTGGGTTTATTATTTTTTATAGGTTTTTTGATAGGAATTATAAGAATTATATGCCTGGGAAATATTGACACAGATACTGCAGAACAAACTTATTGGGTGTTTTGCTCACTTCTGAGTGGTGTATTGGGTATGTGTTTTTTTTCAATGGCTATTTTGTTGCTTTGTGTAAGTAGAATTGTCCATGTGATAGATGATTTGATTGAAACCAATGCGTTGAAGTTATCTGATAGCAAAGATAGTGAAATTTGTATCAAAGATGAGATTTAGTAATTGGAAAAATGGTTAGCCCGCCGGGTGCCCGCAACCTGAAAATGATAATAAATAAACGGGGTGGCAGCGACCTGCGACAGCAGGTCGATGGTGATGTAGCCTCAAACTTCAAATTGGATTTCGTCGCCCACAATTAATATTGACGGCTATACAGAAACTTGGTATTACTATTTACAAGACAGTTTAGGAAATGTAATCGCTCTTATAGATGATAGCGGTGCTATTGTCGAGACATACAAATATTCGCCGTTTGACACGCCAACGATCAAGAATGCCAGCGGAACCGAGATAGCCGCCAGTGCCGTGGGTAATCCGTATATGTTCACTGGCCGCAGGTGGGATGATGAGACGGAGACGTATTATTATCGCTTCCGCAACTATTGTCCTATGCTGGGTAGATTCATGCAGAATGACCCGCTGGGCTATGTCGATGGCATGAATAGCTATGCCGTTCCGTTTCTAACTGAAATTTGCGTAAATTCTTTGATTATAATGGTTAATGTTTGAGATAGGCATGAAGGGGGCTGCTTTTGGGCTAATAATGCGGTTTTCTCCGCCGTTTCCAAACTCGTAACACCCTTGATTTAGGATTATTATAGCAAATTTTGTGTCAAATTGCAAGTTTGCAGAACCATTTTGGATGTGTTATACTATCGGTATGATGAATCCTAAATTTTTAACAATATTAACATGTTTGACTACCTTGCTGGACAAGCAATATAGGCTGGTGATTGAATACCTCAAGGAGGAAAATAAGATTCTTCGTGAGCATATTCATGAGAAGTATGATGTTAAAAGAATTGTCTTAACAGATAAACAAAAAAGACGCCTGGCAAAGAGAGCTAAGTCTTTGGGACGAAAGCTTCTAGGTAAAACTACTGATTTGTTCCGCCCTGCAACGTTGCTTGGCTGGTATCGAGATTTAATCGGCAAAAAATATGACGGCACAGCTAATCGCAAGGGAGGCAGGCCTAAAATTACTCAGGAGAAAATTGGTTGTGTATTGAAGATAGCTGAAGAAAACCCTACTGGGGGGCAGGCCGAATCAGTAATTATATGAAATATCTTGATATGAAACTTAGCAAAGCCTCGGTATGGCGAATCATGGTAGATCATGGTTTCAATCCTGATTCAGAAGTGCGTAATTCAGGCGATTGGGAAAAATTCATCAAAAGCCATTTTGGTGTGCTGGCTGCCACAGATTTTTTTACGATTGAATTATTGACATGTAAAGGTTTAGTTCGCTGTATGGTTTTGTTTGTGATTGACATAGCAACTCGTCGAGTGCATATCGCTGGCATAAGGATAAATCCAGATGGGCAGTGGACTGAACAAATAGCTCGTAATCTCACAGATTATGAAAATGGCTTTCTTAACGGCAAAAAATATCTTATTCATGATCGTGACCTGCTTTTTACGAAAAAGTTTGATGATATACTTGGAGCTGTCGGCGTCACATCTGTGAAAACAGTAAAACGTTCCCCTAATCTCAATGCTTATGCGGAACGATTTGTTCAAACGATCAAGAAAGAGTGCTTAAATCACCTAATTCTAACAAATGAAGAACAGCTAAAATACGCTGTCGATCAATTCATTGAGCATTACAATCATGAGAGACCCCACGAAAATTTAGATGGCAAAATGATCGATCCCTTGCCCCAAGATGATGATGGCGAAATTATTAGATTCGAGCGACTCGGTGGCTTATTGAAATCGTACAGACGCATTAAACAGGCAGCTTAAAAGGCGTTACGAATATTGAAACGGCTCAGAGCAGGTAAATTCATTATTTACATAGTAATAAAAAGGTTAATAAACTATTAATGTTAATTATTGTATTAGCGATAAGACAAAATGAATAAGAAAAACAATACACAAAAAGAGAAGGCTTTACAGAAGTCGTCATCAAAAGGCATAGCAATAGTCCGCTCTTCCGCAGCTGAATATCTAACATTTATAGCAGCCAATGGCGAGGGTGGCGTTGAAGCTATTTATGCAGATGAAGATATTTGGCTAACCCAGAAAATGATGGGCGTGCTTTATGACATTGAAACTCATACCATCAATTATCACTTAAAAAAAATATTCTCTGACAGCGAAGTTGAAGAGAAATCAGTTATTCGAAATTTTCGAATAACTGCCGCTGATGGTAAAAACTATAACACAAAGCACTATAATCTTTCAGCGATTATTGCTGTTGGCTACAAAGTCAACTCCGAACGTGCGGTACAGTTTCGCAAATGGGCAAACTATATAGTTAAGGAGTTCACCGTCAAGGGTTATACGATGGATGATGACCGTCTAAAAAATGACGGCACTATTCTCGGGAAAAAATATTTTGAAGAACAACTGGAGCGTATTCGAGAAATACGCTTGAGCGAACGCAAATTTTACCAAAAAATCACTGATATTTATGCAACAGCTATAGATTATGATGTAACAGCCCAAGCCACCAAACGGTTTTTTGCAACAGTTCAGAACAAGTTGCATTGGGCAATTCACGGACAAACCGCTGCGGAAGTAATTATTGATCGTGCAGATCATCAAAAAGAAAATATGGGGTTAAATACCTGGAAGGATGCTCCGAAAGGTAAAATCCAGAAATTTGATGCTAGCGTTGCTAAGAATTATTTAACAATAAACGAGATGGCTCAGTTACAACGGCTGGTTTCAGCTTATCTGGATATAGCTGAAGATATGGCAATGCGAGATATCCCGATGACTATGCAAGATTGGGAAACACGCTTAAATAAATTCATTGAAGCTACTGACCGAGAGATTCTGCAGGACGCAGGAAAAGTGACGGCAGAGATAGCCAGGGCCCATGCTGAAAGCGAATTTGAGAAATACCGCATCATTCAAGATCGTTTTTTTGAAAGCGACTTTGATCGTATGACAAAAAAACTAGAGAAAAAGAATAGGGAAGGGCAGCATTTGGATTAATTGTAATTGTTCGTGATGGCCTTGTCGATTGCACAGGCAGAGGACGTGATACAAAATGACAAAAGATCGCTACAAAAAAGTATCAATGCATAAAAAGCTGTTTAAGCGGTGTCATGAGTTTTGAAACGGCTGAGTATCCAGCCTTTTTACAGAATTTAGGCTATATTACAAGTGAATAGAAAGTTTTCCGATGTCTCTATTCTGTAAACTATTCGGTTGTAGTTTTTTGAAGATTCAAAAAACGACCGAGTGGTTTACAAAACAGATATGTTCTCAAAAACAATCTGGTTAACAGGCAAATTTTGCGAGAGAAATACAAATTTCTAATTGCTGAAATCGTCGATGTCGCGCCTTGTCATAAGCTCTTATTATTAAACATGTTAGCGTTTTGGTTAACAGCAATTTTCCAAAATCTCAAAATTCAAAAACAGAGAGTTAGTTCGATTTCGTTTGGAACGGGGCATAAATTACCGTGAAAAATGACTATCATAATTATAAATTTACCGCATGTATAATCATGTTGCTGGCATTGGTTGGCTGTGGCTCAAAAGCCCAGATTCACCAAATATGTCTGCCTTTCTATATGCAAAACCTTGCTCGGATAGAAAATACTTATGGCATTAAGTTTAGCTATAATAATTTCGATAAGCCAAGTTGGGATTCGCTAAAATGTGACGACCTAACTGAAACTGATATGTCTCGCCTGAAAGAATATATAACCCTTTTTTCTTCTGAATTTTCAAAATATCCACCAGCTTTTGTTGTCAAAACATATTTGAAACAAATATGTTTTTGTAAGAATCTGGAAGTTGGCAGGCAGTATCGAGCTGTAATTCCGGATTATTATACAGAAACCCTTTATTATGATATTTACCGAGGCCATACGCAAAATGGCTATCATGCCGATGTGATCCATCATGAATATTATCACATGATCGAGCAGCAGCTCAATGGTGATGCCTATTATAAAGACCCCGGCTGGGCCAAACTAAATGCCCCGGACTTTAAGTATGGCAGCGGTGGGGCTGCGGCTCAGGGTGTTGTCAATGTCGGTGTTTATAATCATCCCACGCAAGGCTTTGCATCACTATATGCCGCAACTGGTCTGGAAGAGGATAAGGCAGTTATTTTTGCCTGTTTAATGGTGGCTAAAAACCATAAAAAAATAATGCAATGGTCCCAAAAAGATACAATTCTCGCTGCCAAAATCAAATATATGAAAGACTTCCTCAACCAAATCTGTCCGGCAATTAATGATGATTTTTGGGGCGAGCTAAGTGATAAAAATTTTGGTGGTTAATTACCAGGTTTGGGCTTTGCAATAGATTTACTTATGAGCTTAATTACCTTAATGGAGCAGGCGAAATTAAGCTTGAAATTCCAGACCTGGAAGTAACTGGTTTTGAAAAGTATGATATCAATAAGCTGATCGAAAAATTAGAGTTACTTGAATATAATTGAGTGACAAATGATGGACGGTGTTTTGCTGACAGTAAGAACAATTAATTTTTGAAGCAGTTAATTGGCAGTTTGCAAAGTAAGTATATCAAGGAGCTTGAAATGCTAAAGCGAAATTGAATTTTTAATCTCTTAATTTTTTGGGGATTTTCCCTTTTTGGGAAGTGGGAAAAGGCCACTATAAAAAAGTAAATTGAAAGGGGGTAAAGTAAAAATGAACGAAAAAGTAGAAAAATGCATTAGTGATTATGTTGAGCTTTACGGTGCAATCCAGGATAAGACTGACAGCGATGAGGTTTCGATTGTAATTTTACAAAAGATTGGAAAAGACCGGCGAACCCGAGAGATTTCGGCAAGAGAAAAAGCTAGTAGTGCTTTAGCGAGTGATAAGCAAAAAAAGTGGCTGAAGGATTTGGGAGTTGAGTTTATGCAAAACTGCTGATTTTACATTCGTTGGCCAGTATTTTGGCAATGGAATGTCGAATGATTTCATATAGTGCTCCAGTAAAATCCTAAATATCCACTCATAGCTGTCCAATATAATTCTAATTTGGCATTTTGCCTATAAAATACTTGCTCGAATCAGCTATTTCGGACAAGTTTGTTAGATTTTCAAGTTCAGGTTGCCTGTTTTTTTATCACACTTTCATTTCTGCTGTCCAAGACTAATCAAATAACGTTGGCTGATTGTGGGGCGGCCCCAAAGCAGGTGTCGCAAAAGGCTCGTCCAGCCATCGCCATAAGTCACGATAGGTCAGCAGGTTAAGTCTTAATAATGCAGTCAAGTTTGACAAACTCCAGCCAAATCTCGAACGCATCTGTAAAATTTTCAGCACCAAAATACAAATCAATGCTGTCCAAATCTGAGTCTTAACTGCATTTTCGCTAGTGCCTACAAAAGTCTTGATTTTCAAGTTCTGTTTTATTGTTTTGAAGAACGATTCGATCTGCCAACGGTCTTTATAGATCGCAGAAATTGTACTGGCAGCAAAATCCATATGATTCGTTAGCAAAACAATTTCACGCTCATTTTCCTTATCCCAGACAGTTACTTTTCGCATTGGTGCAGGGCATTTTATTTTAGCCTGATCTTTTGTGAATTCGATTATCTCGTCAGACAAAACATTGCCGCGGCTGGGTAGTTCTCTTTTTTCGATTACCCGATAAGCCATATTCTTTTTGGTTCGGGTTACAAACCATATTTTTTCTTCGGTCCAGTGCTGAAATAATTCATAATCGACATAGCCTCGATCCATCGCAACTATCGTTCCTGGGGCAAAATCGAGCTTTCGAGCTATTTTAATCTCATGGCATTTGCCATCGCTTATGCATGCCCAACTTGGCAAATAGCCTTGATGATTAAGCATCAAATGCAATTTAACTGCACCTTTGGCTTGGCGAAACTTGGCCCAATCAAAAACTTCCAGGCACAAATCAATCGTTGAAGCATCAATGCTATACAATGGATTCTTGAAGCGAAATTTCCGTTGCTGCTTATCTGCCAAACCTTGAGCATAACCAAGCAATTGATGGAAAATCGTTTCGTATAATTGCCAGGGCCTATTGCTGTTAGCATAACTCAAGGTCGAACGCGATGGTGCTTCGTTCAAACCCAAATGAGCTAACTTGCCCATTGATGTCGCTAAGCCACCACAGATTTCACGTAGCGAATTAGCTCCTGCTAACTGACAAAACATCATCGCAACGAACTGATCCCAGCTGCGAAAACCTTTAGCTGCCTTTTCCGCATCCCATTGATTGACCGCTCGGGCAAAATCATTGCGATTTATCAAAGAAAGTGCTTGCGTAAACATACTTGCGTGCTTTATCATATTCGTGTCTCCTTTTTGGCTTTTTGTGTTTTTCCAACAACAATATACACCATCTGGGAGACGATTTTTATTAACTTTTCAAATATTTATTTTGGACAAGTGTGATATCCACTATATTAAAATCTTGGTTTTTGATGCAAGGAATATTTAATTCTTTGAGAAAAAAGAGCTTTCTTGGCAAAATAGAACTTATCTAAATAACCTATTTTACGCAATCTGAATGTTTCAAACTCGCTGAGCCAATACACCCGGGAGGTTTGTATGTTTGCTCAACGTTAAGCTTCATTGAGAGATGGAGTTCACTGCCCTGTGATTATTGATTGGAAGTACCGAATACATTACATGCTAAAGGGATTCATTATGAAATAAATGATTCCCAGTATTCCGAGACACAATATTAATCCGTTTAAAAACAATAAGATTAATGAAAATTTCTTGTAACTTTCAGTGTTTTTTTTAAATTTGGCCAAAACAATTAAAGTGGCAGTTGGAATTAAAAGAGGGGTGAGAAATAATCCTTCCATAAAAAAATCTGAATCAAATTGCATATCCACAATATTTCCCAAAAGAAAGATTCCAGTGAATAACAAAAAAGGGAGTGTTGCAATAGTAGCAAGAACCACTATTGAAAATAAAATTGACTTTTGAATACGCATAGATATCCTTAAATTCTATCATTTATATAATTTGCTATACCACTCATGCTTTTTTAATTAGAGGCTGTTGCTGACCTTAGTTCGGATAAGGGCGTAACCGGAGAAGGGGCAGGGTCATAATCGATGCAATCATTCCCACATAAATCTTTACAAACTCCTCCCGCAGAACCGGTGATTTCTTGGATTCTTCCACATAGCGTTCTCTCGTTTGATGGACCAAAAGAAAAATAGTTGCCACTTGAAATCATGATATTACTGAATGTTGATCGATATGAATTCATCGAATCACAGCCAAGATAACAGTCCACTTCATTGTTTGCCTGAGGATCCTTTAATATTTCATTTGTGCTATTATAGCAGATATAGCTGTCCTCTTCTTGCTCACATTTTTCCTCGGTAACTGTGACATATTCAAGAGGGCAATCGACTGTCCCTTTGTATCCACACCCACTTCCAATTAAATCTGACCACATAGAATTTTTTTTGCAATCAGATAATGATTCATTTGTTTCAAAACAAACAGTTATTTCTCGACATTTTCCTGAATTGAAACACTCTTCGACTATCGTGCAATTGACGTCTGATGAGTAATAGCAGTTCTCATGCTGTGTAGATACGTTTCTCAACGTAACTTTGGACTTTGCTCTTTCATCCCTTAGTAAACCAAATGAATGCCCGAATTCGTGCACCACTACATTCGGTCGAGGAGTTTTGAAATAGCCAATCCTAATGCGTCCTCCATGATCAGCGTTACTGACGATAGTATGGTCAATGAATGCGATTGGATATACATCGCTCAAGTTACAATATTCAGACAATCTGTCTATTTCAGAATTCACCCCAATTCCATTATAATCTTTATTCAACAAACTCAAATCAGCCCAGCCCGTTTCATTTACATAAAAAAAGTTAAACTTATCCCTATTCGATTTAAACGGTTCAATCGCCATCAATCCACTTCCTGTGCCATAATAGTCCACAGTTGATATTGATTGGTCAAGTAATTCATCAATTCTACGATTGATACTTACAAAAACAATATTTATTTTATTTGCATTAATCTTATTATGCTCAGGAATTAATTCGACACATTTTTCATTAAGGCTAATGTATTTATCTTCGTGCTGGTTCAGTTTTGTGGCATTGGACCTTTTGATGGGATTGTGATTATCCTTAATTAAGCTTATTTGAGTCGATCTATCAAATCTAACCTCTGTGTTGTTGATATGCTTCTTTTCTTCAAACATATTGGTATGTCGTATTTTCTCAATGCAATTGACAGCAATATCTCCAAATGTATATTCCAACCAACTAGTAGCAATACATATAGTCGATAAAATTAATATCACTATGCCTAGCGTCAATAATCCGTTTTTCATAAACATCTTAACATACTCCTCTATTTAAGAATTGCTTTAATAATTCTTAAGTCAGAGATGTTCGGATATACTGTCAAAAACAGTTAATCTAGGCAAATGACTTCAATTTTTTGAATCCAGTAATATGTGCACATTGCTTCACCGGCTTCCCATTGGAATGTGTTTGTTCCTTCATTTGCATTTATTATCCAAGTATCTGTCACAAGTCCATGTGTACTTCCGTGATTTTCAGCAGGATCGTAGTTAGAAATTACTTCAGAGCCATTGACGGAGATCGTTACAGGGGAATAACCTTCCCCTGGGCAATCAGATGAATATGAGCTTAGATGTTTAACTCGAAGTGCATATTGTCCTGCCTGGGGACATACGAATGTTCCCGTAAGTTTTCCGTATGGTTTAATGGCCCATGTCTCATAGAACGGTATATAGTTGCAATTTTGTATAGGCTGAATTGTTATATTTTCTCCAAGGACCTTGTATGCCGTCATTTCTAACCACGCACAAACATCAGCATCTGGATTTTGTGCGTAGAACATGATATTATCAATCCATACACAGTCTGAACCAATAGTGTTAGTATCTCCTTTTTGATAGGCCCAATAGAAAGTGTGTAAACCGGCATCAACGAAATATTTACGATTTTTCCAGTCACTCTCACCTCCGGCGACATCTACTAAATTCCCATCAACATAAAACCTGAACCAATCATCCCCATATTCACTGGACACTTTTCGGTAAAAGGAAATATGACCTCTAGGTACAACCTGGCTACGGTATATATATGTCATCTGGCCATCTGCGATGGATCCGGATTTAACGGAAAAACTGCCTGAAGCCTTTTCTTGAGAAGCAATGCTCCACTCGGGTGTATCACCTCCAAAATTCCATGCCGATAAGTCGTCGCTTTCAAAATCCCATAGTACAGATGATTCAATCTCTAGCCAATGCTCTCCCATTATTAATATATCTTCAATATCTACCGCACCAGTATAATCTATATCAGAACCGGAACATCCCCCATTAACTTCATTGCATGGACTTAGGAGCCACTGTTTGGATAGTAAGGAGAAGTCGGCAAGATTTACATGCCCATCAGAATTAATATCCGGCGCTGGACTAGATCGAAGATAGACTGTTGGTATAGTGAAGGACGACTCAGTGATTGTTTTTATTTGAGACTCTGGCGTATCCCAGCCATAGACATCTTTGCACTCAATTGTATAATCACCAATTGGCAGATAATTTATCTGCTCACCACTATTTTTCCAATTAGTGTCAGGACCTGATGTTAATCGCCATTGACCACCTCTGGTGATGGCTTCTGGGGGGGTAAGATTTACCGTTAGTGAACCGATTGGAGGCGTATGTACCGTTACTTGAAAACTGTCGCTCCATGTCCCTTCATCAGCTTTAATGAGATTTAAATTAAATGTAATTACATGACCGTCAGGGCAACTTGGAGAAATTGTGAAATCGTAGTCGGCATTACAGGGGCTGGTAGACCCTAACGGGATGTCCCCATAACTTTCATCTGCATCAGAAATGCTTGTAACATATGGGTCAGAAGTTTCAAGATGTGCAGTTACTGTATGCGCATCTGCCAGCCCAGTGTTTTGTAATGTTATAATCAGTTCAATTGTTTCACCGGCATTAATCTGTCCATTGTCATTACCATAGCTCCCACCAATAGCGTCGTCATCTATTTGTATGCTTGAATAAGATAGGGCCGGTTTCGGTGGTTCAATATCATCCCACCATAAGTTATATGTATTCCCGGCATTATCTAAGTAAACGCGAATATAGTATGTTCCACTTGATGGTACAACATAGTCAATATACTCATCGTCATTGGAGCTTTGTGAATAATCTAACGTATTGCCTGATGAATCAAGAAGTTCAATATCAATATCTCCGTCCACATGAGTAAATTGACAATCGATTAACAATCTTTCATAGCCTCCACTAACATTAATCTTATAATAATCGTCATCAGATTGAATACCTAGGCCATTAATATTGGATAACCATGTTTGTTCTTTATCAGATAGGTCATATGAGGTTGAGGTTGAATTATTGACCTCATAATTATCATCCAATAAAGGGGTGTCAATACGCAAATATTTTACTGGAGAAGAATCCAAAAGCCCCCCACCATTTTCAGCAATAACATGAAATGCATAGGTAGTATTGTCATATGGTGGAGTAAATGATGCTGAAGAATAAGTTGGGGAAGGACTGACATCTGCCCAATCTGACCACTCAGAACCCTTCCAATAAGACCATAAAAATTGGTAACCTTTTTTGAGTGTACCACTTTGAGAATCATTTGCTATTGCAGTTAAATTAAATGCATTCATGTTGTCTCTTAGAGTTTTATTATTTAGATCTTCAGAATCTGGATAAGTCATATCAGCATTTGGCTTTGAAGTGTCGACTTTGGAATAGAATAGTCGATAGAGATCAGCAACTCGGCGTATTGCTGAGGGCATAAGATCGTCGGCAATGATGGTTAGTTCGGTACTATTTATTCCACTGGATCTACTTACTTCACTTGGTCGATGTTTTGTATTTGGATAATCGGGAGGATTATAATATGGAGAATTATCTCCGTCTTCGTCATCACTATCATAATCTTCTGTGTAGTTTATTGTTCGATAAAAGATAGAATATAAGTTCGAATAATGGCTTAAAGGATAATCCCAATCTCCAGAACGGCTACAACCATAATACCACCACTTAAATTGACCGCTGTAAGCCATAGCATCTTCATATGATTCTGATATTGGATGTTCATCATTGTGCGTATGTGCAGGTACTGTCATATCTGTTAATAGATGCGCAACATGACCTAGCCTATAAAACGAAAGAGACTTATTGCTATCGTAAGTATTTATTGTGTAGTTGTTCCAGATATTTAACGCTTGTTCATAATTAGAATCATAGGCAACTAGTCCATCATATATCTCCTGACCATCAGCCCCTGCACAGAAATGCCTCATGTAAGGCATGAATTGAGATAAGGGATCCCTATTATTTTTATCTTCTGCATATGTCCCTTCTAAAATGTCATTATTATTCTCTGTAAATGAACCATTTATAGTGCCTATATATGAGCTAATATCTGCACCTTCGATTTGACTTAGGAAGTAATTATAAGCCTCTTTTGCTATCCATTGATGGATTTCTTTACCGGACTCAACTTTATGAAAAGGGATAACTGTCGAATCATTTTTTCTGAAACCAAACTTTAATGCCTGAATGTTATTTGATATATTTTTTTCATTCAGAATTGGAATAATCTCAAAAATTAAAGGGTATACTGGTGCTAATTGATTCGGACCGGGTATTTCATTAGGAATTACCCATTCATAAGTCAATATTTTACGCTCGCTAATGGATAAATCAATATTTCTGATTTCAGCAAGATGGTCTTTTTTGAAAAGACTATGGATTTGAATATTGTTAGCATCGGAATTTCCTAGATTTGCGATTTCAAGTTGAATGGTAACAATTTCACCAGGGTTGTTGTGTGTGCCCTTTACTTTACATTCAAATATTGAAACATCATGAATAGGCACAAGGGATAAAGATACATTTACGGTTCTGGCATTGTCTGTTATATTACTTTCATTTGTTAGGTGCGTTGCTGTAGCCGTAAGTCCTTCAACTTCAGCGGAAGCTAGCTCAGTGGTTTCCCAGATAAGTTGCACTTCTTTAATTTCTTTGGGATCAAGAACTGCAATATCAGTTTTAGAAATAATGCTATTATTATTTTCGACAGAAATATTCACTTTTTTTGCTATGGAAGTTCCATGGTTTCTTATTAAGGCGAATATTTTAACTTGTTGTCCTGGCATTGGGTTAGCAGGCAACGTATACATATCAATTATTCCAATATCAGGCCCATTGATCTGAGAGCATGAAAGAGAAGAATTACAATTGATCAATCCCATTCCTGTGGCTCGATCCCATCCTTTATCAGCAATGTCTTCTGATGAAGCACGAATAATGGATTGCACGTTTTCATTTGAAAGATCTGTTCTGTGAGAAAATAATAGAGCGACAACCCCCGAAACATGTGCAGCAGCAGAACTTGTCCCAGTTATAAAAGTGTATCCTCCATTCAAACCCGTAGTTAAAATATCTTTCCCAGGAGCAGCTACATCAATGTAATTTGCTTGGTTAGAGAAAGAACATACAGAAAGAAATCTATCAATTGCGCCAACGCCAATTGTCTCATAGTATGCAGCTGGATAACATGCCTCATCTGTACCCTCATTTCCTCCTGCTACAACCATTACACAACCTTTATCCCATGCATATTCGACCGCTTCTCTGAGCACGTCAGATTCGTAGTATGTCCCAAGAGAGAGATTGATTACTTTATATCCTTGGTCCGCAGCATATATAATTGCACCTGCAACCGCCGCTACAGTACCATAGCCATTCCCATCTAAAACCTTGAGTGGCACAATACTGCAGTTGGGAGCTATTCCTGCAACGTTGGAAGTACCTTGAGCTGCAATTATACCTGAAACCTGGGTGCCGTGTCCAAATAAGTCTTCTGTGTTTTCATTTCCATCCAAAAAGTTATAACCAGATACAAGATTATTAGAGAAAGCAGGGTGAGTGGCGTCAATTCCGCTATCGATAACAGCAATCTGAATGGTAGAATCACCTTGTGTGACAAACCAGGCTTTTGGTGCATCTATGATATCAATGGGCCACAAATATTCCGAGTCGGAGTAATCAGATGTCGAAAGAGAATGTACGATAGCATTGTATTCAACATTATCAACCATCGCTTCATGTTTTAAATCACGCATAGTATTTTCGAGATTGACTCCAAAAGGAATCCGAACCCGATGGTATCCAATCTTTCCTATTCTGGATGTCTTATGCGGCGAATCTAGGAGAATGTGATATTTGAACATAGTAGATTGTTTCTTAATGTCTGAAGTAGCCTTGCGAAACTTAACTAGCAATTCAGCTTGTTTGATCTTTATTGGACGGCCTGTTTTGGTATCCTTGACTGAAGTTGTTTTTAAATCCGTTTCCTTTCGTTTTTGACCGATTGCAGTATTTTCTTCTCCTTTAATATTCTGCAAACGCCTCTCATTGTCGGATTTTTTTTTGACCTTTGTTTTTTTTGTGTATTGTTCTTTTTCATCTGCTCTAAGAAGTGGAGCATTAGAAGGTATAACAATCTGAGGCTCCGCACTTTTTACATGGTGTTGAAAACTTAGTAAAAACATACAACAAACTAGTAAATTTAATTTTTTATACCTGATCGTTTTTGACGATAATACGATTAAATTTTTGATACTCATAACTGGACACTCCTAATCATGTTTTAGTTTTCATCTTAAAATTAATTCAGGGTGCAAATGGCAATTTCGCTAAGGCCTTGCACATGAGCTTTACAATTTGCTAAAGTATTTGCGAGTTTTCCGTTATTGATTTTACCGACGAGGGTTTGAACCTGTTCATCGGTTAAAATAACTTCATCAAAATTTTGGATATAATTACAGATTTTGCGAATACGGCCTACATTTTCGGCAACTTCTTGTTTGAATTCAGAATCACCGCAAAAAACAATCGCAGAGCGGACAAGCTC
>JAEIOG010000110.1 GCA_016342495.1 Phycisphaerae bacterium | reverse complement strand
AACTACAGTGTAACTCATATCCCGCTATTTTGAAATATTTAGTTTTAGCCCCACCTCATATGGGATGGCTGTGAAATAAATAGTAATGATATGTAGTTTTTACTGGAAGGGTTGTGGGGTTTACATAAGTGCTTGATGGGTATTTGTTTATACAATAAGGATAGGTATAATAAGAGATATAAAGATTTCTTTAATTGTCATTTTTTTTACTGATTAGCAACCAGATAAAGAATGTTCCGCCAAAAATCGCAGTAATTATCCCAACTGGTATTTCGTTTGGCCTTAAAATAGTGCGGGCGATGGTGTCGCAAAGTACTAAAAAGGCTCCGCCAGCTAGAAAGGCCGCAGGTAAAATGATACGATGATCATTTCCAGATAGTTTCCTTACGGCATGAGGGGCAAGCAACCCAACAAAGGCTATCGGCCCCGCCAGACAAATCGCACCGGCGGTACAGAGACTGCCACCGATAAAAGTCCATTTTTGAACAGAGTGGACATCGACACCCTGGCCTATGGCCAGTTGACGCCCCATAGCCATATGGTTTAGGCTGGGAGTTTGCATGAAAAGTATTCCCAGCCCCGGCAGTAATAATGGGGGCAGGATGGCAAGTTCACGATATCCTACAATATCAAGACCCCCCATCATCCAACGGTTCATGGTTAGTAAAATATCGGGCGATGCTATATAGCTAAAGAGGATAACGAAGGCTTGACAAAGGATGTTGATAGTTACACCAGCTAAGAGTAATGTGTGCATCGATAAGCCAAGGGTTTTGCGGGCAATGAAATATATAATAAAGACAGAAAAAATCGCACCGATTAAAGAAAATAATTGCAATGGAGAAAAAATCCAGAAATGCAGGTTTATTGCCGGAGTTAGTATAGCCAGAACCGCCCCGATGGTTGCCCCGCCAGTGATCCCCAAAGTTGATGGTGCAGCCAACGGATTACGCAAAACAACCTGGAATACTGATCCTGTAACCGCCAGGGATGCGCCAACTAAAAAACCCAGGATGATTCGAGGCAGTCGCTGCTGGAAAAGGATCTGGCTGTCATTGCTGATATCATTGTGGATTAAGTCGTTGATAGCAGTTTTTATGCTGATTGATTCGCTGCCCAGGCATGGTGCAAAGAATATGACAGCGATAGCAAATAGTAAATAGGCACCAAGTGATAAAGCATATCTGGTTGGCGTTAGAAGATTGTTTTTGGTTTTATTCATTGTTTATCTGGGGTAGAACCATTGGTCTGTCACTATGGGGTAATTGGGCAATAAGTATGCTATGGTGATATACCGGGCCCAAGGTTTCTTTGTTAATAACGGCATGAATATTGTCATCTTTGATTTTCTGACCTTTGTGCATCAGGACAAGTCGGTCGCATGCCTGGCTGGCAAGATTTAAGTCATGAGTAACCACTGCGATAGCCAAACCCTGGTTGGCTAATTTACGCAACAGGCTGAAGAAAGCTCCTTGATGATGAATGTCCAGCCCGGTGGTTGGTTCGTCCAGCAATAAAACCTGAGGTTGCTGGGCCAAAACGCCGGCTAATAACACACGTTGTCGCTCGCCGCCAGAGAGATGGGAAAACATTCGATCTTTTAGCCCAATGGTATCGGTGTGTTCGAGGCATTGATTTATGATTTTGATATCATTTTCGGAGGTGAATCCCATTGGTCCAAGATGGGCAAAACGGCCCATCGCCACGATTTGTTCAACGCGATAATCAAACATCGATGAGATGCTTTGAGGCAGGTATCCCATGATTTTTGCTATTTGTCGACGCGGCATTTTTTTAAGATTTTGTTCGATTAATTTAATCTTACCGTGCTGAGTCGGGATAACTCCGGCTAAGATTTTTAGCAGGGTGCTTTTGCCAGCACCGTTGGGGCCTATGATTCCCAGCAGTTCGCCAGTGTGCATTTCTATATCAATATTAGTGAGCTGCCAATTGCTATCGGTATAATGATAGGAAATTCCGGTGGCTTGTAATAACGGTTTAGTCATTGAAGGCCTCCGGGTGAATCATTCGAGCGAACTCCATCGCATTTTGGCCTATTCGGGTGCCGGGGATCAAAAGCGGGTAGGCTACCGGGAAATATACTTGATGATTCTGGACTGCCGGTATGGTTGAAAGTGCTGTCCAGTCATTTAGGAGCCTGACTTTGGTTTGGGAATCAATTATATTTTGCTGCGGATCGATGATGATTTCAGGTTTACGTTTCAATAAAGTTTCCTTGGAGATTTCTTTATAATTATCCTTCAGATCGCTAAAAATATTATCGCCGCCAGCTATGTTGATTAGTTCACTGGTAACTGTGTTTGCTCCTACCGTGGATAAATTCGCCAGAGTGCCAGGCTGGCGATAAAGGCAGATAAAAACTGAACGCTTAGGCAGGCCGGCGACTTTAATGCGAACACTATTTAGCTCGCCGACGATATTCTGGCAGAGTTTTTGAGCCTGGTCCTGATGGCCAAGTTTTTTGCCTATTGTGAGAATTCCACTATATAGTTTATCGAGGTTGATAATGTCGATACGTAAAATTTCGATATTATTGGCTTTGCAAAAGTCATATACTTTTTGGGCTTTACCATTGACGATTACCAGGTCAGGTTTAAGGGCGGTTACCTGTTCGGAATTGATGGTGTAGGAGTCGCCAACAATCGGTTTGGTGGCAGCTTCGGGGGGCCAATTAGAAAATTTACTGACTCCTACGATTTTGTCTGCGGCCCCGATTCCAAAGGCGATTTCGGTACATAAAGCGGAAAAGCATATTATTCGTTTATATTGTTTTTTATTGAATTCGGCAGATTGGTCAGGTTCAGCGACAGGTGCATAATTCGAAGCGGCCTTATTCAGCAATCCGGAGATGCCCAATGATAAGGCAAATAAGATAAGTGCTACGGTAAATGTTTTGGATATACGCATAATTATTTCAAATCATATAATCTGTTGTCTTCAGAGAGAAATCCAGTTCCTTCAGCAATATTTTCATTCCCACCGGTATAACGTTGTTGCCAGCTTTGCCCATGGCCATCACAAAATGCTACATTGGTCTTGCCATTATGACGGTAGCCTTGCGTTCCGGCATAACAAAAATCTGATTGTATGCCGGGGTCTTGCGGAGCACGCATATAATGGTTAGCACCATCTTTATATTCACCATCGCCAAAAAGGGCGGTATTAGAGGGGTTTTTGACCATGGATACTTTGGCGGTTTTATTGGGATGTTTTTCTAGGTCGCCGCTACCGATAAAGCCGGTGTTGTAATTATAGCCGGTATATGGATCGGCAAGCGTATTGCTTTTACCCTTAAATGATGGGCATTGCTGGATTTCCATATTGTCGTCATAGCTCCATAGAATCCCTGGCTTTATGTTTTCAGTTGGCGGGTTTGTGCTCCAGTCCTTTGATGTGACGAAATCCCAGCTGTGATAAGATGATTTTTCAGGTGTTATATTATAGTAATAAGCGATGGGGTAGAAGTCATTATTGCTGGAGGCATAATTATAGGAGGCCATAGTCATCTGTCGTTGATTATTCAGGCACATTATCGATTTGGCCGATTGCCGGGCCTTGCTCAATGCGGGCATGAGAATAGACACTAATAGTGCGATAATAGAAATTACAATTAATAATTCTATTAAGGTAAATGCTTTTTGTCCGGTTCTTTTTTTCATTTTATTTCAATAAAAGGTTCAAGGCTCATAACACATTTAAGCGTTATTGAGCCTTGCCCGCCCCGTTCGGTTTCTAATAAATCCAGGTTTGCTCCAGCCAGTTGTTGGCCAGTATCGCAAAGTCTTCAATATTAACAATACAGTCTTTGTTAATATCTCCAGTAGGATAAGGATGATTTTTATCGCCGCAATATCCCGGGTCAACCGCAGCTACCGCATCGATTTCCGGGGTAGTGCCATTGCTTTGAATTTTTATATATTGTATCCATTGGAATCCGGATTCTGCCAGGTCAAATCCTGTTCCGCCTGCGGATTTGCCGAATAGCTGTGAGACCTGGGCCATGGTTTTTCCATTGAGTGTGTTGGCTGTAACAGCCGGGTCAAGTGGCATCGTAGGGTCGGTAGGTTCTGCCCACCACTGATTCCACGCACCTAGACTTGTCTCAATATTTTCAGGGTCATATACCCGACCAAAAGTTGGGGCGTAGCTGTCGCCAAAAGGTCCATTAATATAATCATACCATGGGCCTTGTGGATTTTGGGCAACGCTTATTATCGCATTTTCGGCATAGATGCCGCTGGAAACGAAAAAGTTTTCCGGGTTGGTATTATAGCTCCATCCGCCGCCGCCCAGCATGGCATTGCCAAAGACAATCAAGTCGATACCGAATGGATTGTTAGGATTGTTTTCGACTTTTTTGCCAAACTTTAGCGTAAGGTGGCCGCCGGTTCCGATGGACACAATTTCAAAACTACGAAAAGCAGGAAAAGCCGCAACTAAAGGGACTGGTTGTGATGTTGGCACAAACCAGCCATCCCCAGTTGAATCTATTGTTGGGCGGCCAAGAGCAGAAGTCGGATCATTGAAATACTGGTTAGAAATAAAATCTTTTGTTATGCCATCACCCTGAACATATTCAGTGACTTCGGTGGCAAAATTATTTGGGTCCAGCTGAGCTACTGTTATCTGGCAACTGGTAAGTAATATCATAATTGTAAATATGGTTTTCATTAATATCTAATCATTTAAGTTGTAAATTCTGAGACAAGCTTAATAGCTGTGAACGATAGCGAACTAATCAAAACGGTTTGGTTCAGTGTTTAGCGATAGCTAATGTTTTTTTCAGCCCGCAATCGAACACAGCTAATACATAGTTTATTTACGTTTTCTTCTGATCATAAATGGCAAGGCCGCACCCAGAAGAATCACTGTCATTGGTTCTGGCACAGCGATAGTTGCACCGGGGGCACGTGCTGGGCCATCCCATGAAGTCCAGGTCCAGCATACTAAATCGCCATCTGCGATAGTGGTATTGTCTGGGCCAGAGAAGCTGAAATTCCAGTTTTCATTATCGCTGCTGGTATAAAAGGCAAAACCTTTGTATGTTGCTTCGTCATAAGGATACCTGTCAACACCCGGAAAGTTTATTTCTTCGACATAGTGTGAAGTATATCGGCCATCCCAGGTTGCGATAGTGTCCAAATCTGTTGCGATATCAACAGCTTTTAATGCGTCCCATGCACTTGCGGCATCATCCCATGAATAACTGAATACAAAATTAGTGGTAGCATCATAATCAACAACGACCATGGCGGTATTTTGCCCGGCTCCGGCGATGCCATCAAGATTCGTGGTGTCATAAGTTAAAGCCGCTGATGCAAAAGATGTCATTGCCGCAATAATCAGTGTTAGAACTAAGAGTTTTCTCATTTTACTGTCCTTTTTCATAATATTCTCAAACTAAGTTTACTTATCATTTTTCGCTATGCTTATCTAGAATGCATAACGTTTGTACACTTCTGAAAAAGTAAATGTAAAGGACACTCTCAGCGGCAGGGCAATAAAAAAAGCCCCATACCGCGGAGGGGTATAAGGCTTTTGATTTTGTGATGTTCAAAGTTGCAAATCACGTCAGCCGACTCAATCCACGAAGTCCTGTACAATACAGATTCTGGCAGTTCTTCTGACTTAAAGATCGACCTACTAGCTAAACCTTCCCATCGTTATTGACAGTGGTCATTTTTAGCGTTCGTCCCTTATTACAGCGGCGGGACCGTGACGGAATTTAACCGTACTTTTCTATTATGGCCTTTGCAGGCCACCAAAATCATTATTCACTTGTATGACTGTATCATCGGCATTTTACTAAAAAATGTCAAGGGGGAAATTTTCAATATTAATATGAAAAATTCCTAAGTTCTTGCCAAATAAGATTTAATGACCACAAAAATAATTAGCTGCTTAGCAGTAGTGGGTTAGATTCTTAGTATTTTGGCAATTACCACCTGCTAAATATTATTAATTTTCAATAATTCAGGATGGTCATTGTAGACATTAACAATTAATTCTCCAAACAGCGTGTTGGCCCAGGCAAACCAGCTTCTGGAGAAGTCATTGGGATTATCCTTATTGAAAGATTCATGCATGAAACCAGTTCCAGCATGGGTTCTTTTTAGCATATGCAGGCATAGCTTGATTTCATTGGCATCAGTGCTGGTTAGAGCACGCAGGATTATACCCATAGGCCATATTGTATTGGGGCCGGTATGTGGGCTGCCAGCACCTTCAGCGTGTGTGCCTTTTAGATACCAGGGATTATCTGCGCTTAGCAAGTATTTCCGAGTGCGTTTATAAATGTCATCGGTTGGCTTATGGACGCCCAGATAGCTTAATGATAGCAGGCTGGGGACATTGGCGTCGTCCATAAACAAATGATTGCCGAAGCCATCGGTTTCATAAGCATAAATTTTGCCATAGGTTAAATGATCGTTAACGGCATATTTATCGATAGCAACAGCTACCTCTTTTGCGAAAACTTCACATTCTCTGGCAAATGCCTGATCTTTATAAACTTTCGAATAGAATTCTGCCATCTGTTTCATGCTTTGAACCGCAAACAGATTTGAAGGAATTAAAAATGATAGATTTGTAGCATCATCAGAAGGTCGGAACGAAGAGCAAATCAGACCTACAGGTTTGATTGGTCGGCCTACACCATTATGTACAGGGGCATCAGTCATTCTATCGGTAGAACGAGCGAAACGATAAGGGGTGTCGTGGTTGCCGCCTTTGCGTTGTTCTTGCCTGAACACTTTAACGATCGTCCGCATCGCCCTGTCAAAGTCAGCGTCGAAAATAGTTTTATCGCCAGTTGATTGATAATATTTATCTGCCAGACGAACGACATAGCATAGGGAGTCAATTTCCCATTTGCGTTCATGAACACCATCGATAGGTGCTGGCCTGTCAGATGCCCAGTGAGATTCCTTAGTCTTATCTTTATAAAAAGAATTCGCATAAGGGTCAAGGTTGACGCATTTGACTTGGCGATTAACCAGGCCTTTAACCAGTTTTTTCAGCTTGGTATCTTCGTTAAGCAAAGGCATATAAGGCCAAACCTGAGCGGTGGAGTCACGCAGCCACATGGCATCAATATCACCGGTGATGATTACGGTGTCAGGCTTGCCATCAATCAATTCATAATCAACAGTTGTATCAAGAGTGTTGGGATAGCAGTTTTCGAACATCCAGGCAAGTTCCGGATCTTTCATAAAACTTTTAACTTCTTTTATCTTGTTTTCAACACCTTCGCTGACAAATGTCCGTTTATTAACGGGAGGTCGTTGTGAAACAAATTTATTGGAAGGATTCTGAGCATATAATGATTTAGTCATACCCAGCCCTAAAGTCAGAGCTGAGCTGGTTTTTATGAATTCTCTTCTGTTAAACATTGATAAGTTCCTATTAGGTTTTATTTGCTATCCAGCTGGCTTAGTGCAAATGCGTAAGCACCTACAGAAATTGCATAGCTAGTGTCTAATACAGCACGTCCAATACCAATTCTTTTAAGTGAATCATATTTAACGATTTTATCAGTGCCCGGAACAACGATGTCTTTTACCTCGCCTTTGATAAACTGTTGGCATGAATTGTCATTTTCAAGGTCGAAACTCTTTTGGACAATTCTAGGTAATTTTTCACCACTGTAGCTTTCGATAGTTCCATTCATCTGATCAAGAATTGAATTGATAAATAATGGATAGGCATTTGAAAGACCACCGCCGACGACAATCAAGCCATCCAGCAGAGTAATCGCATTAGCCAGAGCATCACCGACGACTTCGCCCAATTCAGCGAATGCAGTTTTAGCAGCTTCCTGATTGCCATCCTGGGTGCCCTGGGCAATTGCAGAGATGTCTTTTGGTTCAGGGGCTTCACTGGCATCTATCCCGGCAATTCTGGCATAAGTACCTTTCACTGCACGTATACTTACACCTTCTTCGGCAAAACATTTTGGATGGCGTTTATTTCTGGTAATCCAGATTTCTCCAGAGGCAGAATTATCACCGACATATAGTTTGCCATCGGCGACAAGGCCACCGCCAAAACCGGTACCTAAAGTTATGCCGAAAAGCTTGTGAAATTTTTTCGGAGAACTGGCCTTTTCCAACATATCATTTACTTTTGGTAGAAATCCCGCCATGGCTTCGCCATAGACAAACAAGTCGCCATCATTATTGATGAAGACTGGGATTTTGAAATTATTTTCAAGAAATGGCCCCAAAGCAACATTGTGAAAAGCCGGTACATTTGGAGGGGTTCCAATAATTCCATTGGGATAATCGGCAGGCCCTGGAAAAGCAAAACTTATTGCAACGGGTTTGGAGTCTAATTTGTCAATTATCTGATTGAATCCACTTAGCAGATTTTCAAGGCATTTATCCAGGTCATTAGGATAAGTTTTCAAGCGAATCGGCTCAACGATTTCTTTCATTCCCTGAACTGCCGAAAACACCAGATTGGTGCCTCCTACATCAAGAGTCAAAACTATTCTTTTATCAATTTTATAATCCATGTTTTAATCCTTAATTATAAATTGTTAATTATAAACTACTCAGCACTTTCAACTTTTTTGCTGCCGCCTTTTAATGACAATACTAAGAGATACGCAAAACAGATAACCGGTACAATAAAGGCCTTGACTCCCATTCCATTGTCAACAGCTTTACCCATGATCAATGGAACAATTGCACCGCCTGAAATAGCCATACACATCAGGCCACTCAGTTCGCCGCTACGTTTTGGATCTTCTTCTACTGTAATCGAAAAGAGCATAGGCCAGATATTGGCAAAGCCAAGACCAGCAAGCAATACACCAACTACGGCTATGGAAGAATTACCAAGCATTAAAATGATGCCACCGACAAGTCCGAGTGCGGCAGAAATACGGAAGAAATTGCGAGGATTGATGAAATTGAGTACAACACCACCGGTTAATCGACCAACAGTCAACATAGCCAGAAATAATGGTGCACCATATTTTGCAGCACTTGTCGCACTCATTCCTGTTTGTTCTAATAAACGCCCTGAAAAAGTAGCTATACATACTTCAGCACCTACATAAAGAAAAATGCCAAGAACTGCTAAGGCAAATACCGGTTTTTTTAACAGGCCAAGACTTGACCCTATGCTTGGTGGTATTTCAGCTTTTTGTTCTTCAATCTTCAGCGTCATAACCCATACAAAAACGATAGCCATTAATCCGCAGAAAATAGGAAAAGCCGCTCGCCATTCAAGTTTAGCCAAAAATGCAATGGTTGCGGCTATTGATACTAAGTAGGCCGAAGCTGTGCTGCCGATGCCTTTGAAGCCCTGGGCAAAACTTAGATTGCGACCATACATGCCTCCGGCGCTAACGTCTCGCATGATGGGATTGCCAGCAACCTGAAGAAAAGTTGTACCAACACCGAGGACAAAAATACATGCAACCAGCAGAGGAAAACTTGGGGTAATCAGACATGGAATGAGCATGGCGACCATGTTAAGTCCAAGGCCAAGAAGTAGGAGTTTTTTCATGCCAATACGAGCTGCCAACAATCCGCCAGGTACGCTGAATACTGCAAAAGCAATAAATACGAAGAAGGGCAGCATTGTAGCCATCACATTGGATAGTTCGTAATTTTCTTTGACGGTATTGGACATTGGCCCCATAGCATCAGCTACGCCCATGGCGAAAAAAGCCATCAGAATTGGTACTACTTTTAACTTCATTTTTTATCCTTTACAAAAATATAAATAGTTCTGTCGCACGAGCAGACAAAAATTAATCATAAAACCTTACTTTTTCGACATTGAATACGGAGCATCTTTAGCCGCTGAACCCCAGCTTTTATTTGGTTCAGGCCCCATTTCAAAGGTAATTTTTCCACCACTGGTAATCTGCTGATGGGTTAAAAATGTCTTTGTCGTTTTATTTGCACCGGCTTTTGCCGATTGAATATAAATATTATCCTTAGAATTATCAGGTGCGTCAATAACAAATTTCTTGCCATCGGCCAGATGGATGGTGGCTTTCTTAAATAGTGGTGCACCAATTATATATTCATTAGATGCCGGGCATACAGGGTAGAAGCCCATGGCACTGCAAACATACCAGGCAGATGTCTGGCCATTATCTTCATCGCCACAGAGCCCATCAGGAGTTGGCAGGTAAAGTTTATCCATAACAGTTCTTACCCATTTTTGAGCTTTGTAAGGGGCTCCGGCATAGTTATATAAATATATCATATGCTGAATTGGCTGATTGCCGTGGGCATACTGACCCAGGTCCATTATCAGCATTTCAGTGATTTCGTGAATTTGGCCACCATAATAAGAATCATCAAAATCTGGAGGACTGGAAAAAACTGCGTCAAGTTTAGCGATGAAATTATCACGGCCACCCATCAGGTCGATCAGGCCTTGAGGATCTTGGAATACCGACCAGGTATAATGCCATGCACAGCCTTCGGTGAAGTCGCCACCCCATTTTTCTGGTACAAAAGGTGTAACCCATGAGCCATCTTTATTGCGGCCCCGCATGAAGTTTGTCGATGAATCAAATACGTTTTTGTAGTTTTGGGAACGCTTGGCATACAGGTCAATTTCTTCCTGTGGGCGACCAAGAGCTTTTGCCAGTTGCCAGATGCAATAATCAGCATAAGCATATTCCAGAGTCCGGGCAGTGTTTTCGCGGAAGCCCATATCATTACTTGGTACATAACCTAACTTATTATAATATTCAGCACCGGCCCGGCCAACAGAGGTGATAGGTCCGACGCTTTTTGTGTTTTTTATAATCGCTTCATACAATGTTTCGATATCATAACCGCGATTACCTTTCATGTACGAATCTGCGATAATTGAAGCAGAGTTCGAGCCAATCATACAGCCACGATGGCCTGGGCTGGCCCATTCTGGCAGCCAACCACTTTCGCGATAAGTATTTGCCAGACCTTCCATCATCAAACTGTTAAGTTCTGGATATAAAAGTGCGTTTAATGGAAATGCCGACCGGAATGTATCCCAGAAGCCATTGTCTGTGTACATCGGGCCAGGTAGAACCTTGCCATTATAGGGGCTGTAATGCATCATTTTGCCATTTTTGTCAAATTCATGGAAAGTGCGAGGAAACAGAATTGAACGATACATGGCCGTGTAGAAGTTTTGATATTGAGTTTCTTTGCCACCTTCTACTTCGATGCGGCCAAGCTCTTTGTTCCATACATCTTTAGTTTTCTTACAAGTTGTGTCGAAACTGTCGTCACCTATTTCTCTATTGAGGTTCAGTTTAGCTTGTTCCAGACTGATAAAGGATGAGGCGACTTTCATATTGACAATCTGGCCTTTTTTGGTCTTGAATTTGACAATAGCGCCTACATGATTACTGGTTTCTGAGGTGTTACCCATAGTAATATTCCAGTCTTTCCAGGTGCCGACTTCCTGGAAATCCGTATCGAATACCACGATAAAATAATTATGGAAGTTTTTTGGTACACCGCCACTGTTATTGCGACAATAGCCGGTGATAGTTCGTTTTTCCTTGTCGATTTTCACCTGAGAGCCTTTATTGAAGGCATCCAGTAAAATATAAGATGAATCCGACTCCGGGAATTTAAAACGAAATTGAGCTGCTCTTTCTGTAGCAGTTATTTCAGTGGTTGTATCGTGGTCTGCCAGATAAACGCTATAATAGTAAGGCTTGACTATCTCAGCTTTGTGCGAGAACCATGACTCCCTTTTTTCTTCTCTGACTTGTAAGTCGCCAACTACTGGCATAAATGAGAAAGCCGCATAGTCATTTATCCATGGACTTGGCTGATGAGTTTGCTTGAAACCTTTGATTTTATAGGCATCATATTGGTATGTCCAGCCATTGCCCATATTATTAGTCATTGGCGTCCAGAAATTCATACCCCATGGCGATGCTATCGCAGGATAGGTATTGCCGCTCGAAAGCTTAAATTCTGAATCAGTTCCCACCAAAGGATTTACATAGTCAACGTATGAAACTTTTTCATTAGTTGCCGCATAAGCCGAGACGCATAGTGCCACAGTTAACACTATTAAAATATTTTTTGCTAATTTTAACATTATAGTTCTCCTGGAATTGATTTTGAAAATTTAAAATGATGCTCAATATTCGCCAGAAGTCAACAGGTATTGACCGCAAATACAGTTAGATTTATTATCATTGTATTATATGGTGATTTACATCGCAGTATATAGTAAAATTAACTTATTGTTTGGATTATTGTAACATTTTATGTTTCAAATAGGATGACATTCGACTCACCTTGTAAATGCATAATAAAATACTCACCCATAGCAACAAAGTTACAGCTTTGCCTGAAAAGTTCGTGGGGTAATGCCAAAGTGTTTGCGGAAAGTTCTATATAAGTGATTGGCCCGGGTGAATCCTGTTGCTGTGGCAATGTCAACAACACTCATATCGGTATTTTTGAGCATATCTTTGACTTTTTCAAGGCGGACCCTGATAATTTCGTCATTAATTGTTCGACCAGTCTCCCGACGAAAAGCGATTTCTAGAGGGCGTCTGGATAGTTTTGTGGCCATGACGATTTTGTCAACAGTCAATGATGGGTTCATGTAGTTATTCCAGATATAGCTTAAGGCATGGGCGACCTGAAGATTAGAAACTGCTAGCATATCAGAGCTTTGGCGTACCGCTATACCTTTTGGGGGCACGAGTATGAATTCAGAAGGAATTGTAAGTTTGTCGATCTGTTGGTCCAGGAGCATTGCTCCCTGGTAGCCAATGCCTTCGAGATCGTGCATGACGCTGGTTAAGGAAACCGTAACAGCTTCGCATAAAAGTTCATCATTATCGGTGCCGACTAAAGCTACCTGTTCAGGAACCAGAATCTCGGCCTGCTGGCAGGCATGTAGCACATTGGCGGCAACACAATCGTTATAACAGAAAATCGCCAGAGGTTTTGGAAGCTTAAGAATTTTATTTTTCAATATTTTCAGGTGGCCTGACCAGTCAATTCTCAACGGAGTTCCGGAAAGATGATGCTGAGGCGGGAGAATCGTGCAATCAAATCCATTATTGTTTAATTTTTCACAAAAACCTTCATAGCGATGCTTGTTGATGATGTCGTCGGTGAAAGGGGCCCAGGCAAAATTACGATAACCGCGTTCCAAAAAATGCTGAGCAGCAATTTCGCCAATCTGATGATTGTCACCCTCGACATGAGGAACATCGATATCGGGCCGGACATTAGTAAGTTCGACCCGGGGTTCTTTAGCGGAGCGGATAAAGTCGGCAAGTTCATTCCAATAGCCAACATGTGAGATAATGCCATCACCGCGCCAGCCATAAGGGATATTAGCGGCGTACAACATATCGGTCACCAGGTGCCAGTCATGCTCACGGGCATAGCGAGCTACGCCACGATATAGCCCGTGATGGGCGGTAGTAAGGGCCAATAGGATATTCTTTTTATTTTTCATATTGATACTCGTATTTGATAGAAAATTCATAAATAGCTTATGGGTAAAGATTTACGAATATAATCAGGCAAGTTAATGCTCCCACTGGGGTTCCAAGTCTGTTGTTTGACGTAATATGGTATTTATGAGATACAATATAGCTCTTTATGCGTTGGTTTTGAATTGAAAACTGGTTTTAACCCAAATATATCGTTTTTTGCCTCATATTTTAAGGTGAAAGTTGGAATATTACTTCGCAAATTGGTATTAATATATCGCAATATGACCCTTTACGCGTCGTATGTATATTTGTATATTATATTAAGCCAATTTAATAGATGAATTGTGATTTTTTTATTTTTGATATTGCATCGGCAAATGTTATGCCGTTTTTTACACTAATGACGCCAGCGTTAAAACCTCTTGTTCCCTTTTATGTAAGGGCCAAAGGCTAATTTTTAACCTATTTCGGTTTTTGACGCGGCCATCAATGAATAATGCGAGTAGATACATCGAATTTATGGTTTTGCAAAAAGTGAAATTTAAGAATGACGACACAGTCACTATTGGTTTCAGTGGTAATGCAATAACCTAACTGTTCTTAAGGAGCAACAAATGGCGGCACGAAAAAACAAAAAGGGTTTTACACTTATAGAGCTTTTAGTGGTAATCTCAATTATCGCATTGCTGGTATCAATTTTGATGCCTGCTCTTAGTAAAGCTCGGGCACTAGCAAGAACAGTAGTGTGTTCTTCAAATTTAAAACAATGGGGCTATATTTTCCATCAATATGCCGAAGGAAATGATGGGAGATTCCCAAACCCAGCAGCACAAATTAGTGGACAAACTGCCGCTGCCGGCATTTGGGTAGCATCTCTTTATGAATATTATAAAGAAGGCGGCGAAGATATGCGTATGTGCACAGAAGCTAACAGGCCCGGACAAATTAATTCTGTCGCAAAATATGCCAGAAGCTTTGAAGACTCCACTGGTTTGCTTGGCGAAGGATATATGAAAAACTCTAGTTACAGTATAAATAACTGGATATACTCCGCGGATCCAGTAAATAATGAAAGATTATTTTCGCGTACTTATCCCCAAGGGGTATCTCAAATGAGATGGGGAAGTCTTTCTTCAAAAAACACATCAGAAATACCTATGTTCCTGGAAGGATACCGCTGGGGTGGAACTCCAGAATACAGGTCTGATGAACCTCTAAGCGATGCCCAGATTGCTCTGACTAATCCAACTCAAATTCAAAATTTGGGTAAAGATGGTATTGCTCGTTTTTGCATTGATCGTCATCATGGCTATATCAATATTACTTATATGGATACCCATGTCGAAAAAGTCAGGCTAAAAGACCTGTGGAATCAACGCTGGCATAAAAAATATTCCAGATCTAGCGGAGTTCCAGGTTATAAAATCTCCGTTTACACCTGGATGCAGGATTATCCAGAGCCATGATCGCATAATATAAAGTGTTGCAAATGCTACTTAAATTGTAAAAATTTGATTTAGGAATTAATGATATGAGACAGGCAATAATGCCAAAACCGGGAATAATTGAATTCCAGCAAGTAGCAGACCCATCCCCGAAAGCTGGTCAGGTTCAGATTCGTGTTCAGCGTATTGGTGTATGTGGCTCGGATATACATGTGTATTATGGCAAGCATCCATTTGTGAGCTATCCGCTGATTCAGGGCCATGAATTTTCTGGAGTGGTTGAAGCTGTAGGCCATGGAGTCGATAATATTAAAATCGCCGATAAAGTGACTGCAACCCCCCAGGAAGTTTGCGGGCAATGCCCACCTTGTCGCCGAGGCCAATATAATGCCTGTGAAGTTTTGAAAGTTCGAGGTTTTCAGGCTCCGGGATGTGCTCAGGATCTATTTGTAACTGAAGCTGACAAGATCGTTAAACTGCCTGATAATTTCATACCAGAGCAGGGTGCTTTTGTCGAACCGGTAGCGGTAGCGGTACATTCAACCGGACAGGCAGGTGATTTGACAGGTAAAAATGTTGTGGTGTCAGGAGCTGGGACAATCGGCAATTTTGTGGCACAAGCCTGTAAATCCCGTGGAGCCAAAAAGGTATTGATAACCGACATAAGCGACTATCGTCTGGAGATCGCAAAGCAGGTTGGAATCGATGCGGTTTGCAATGTAAAGAACCAATCTCTGGAAGATGCAGTTAAGCAGGAATTTGGCGATGATGGTTTTGATGTAGGCGTTGAAGTAGCGGGTGTCGAGGCGAGTTTGAAATCGCTGGTAACTGGTGTTGGCAAAGGCGGAACAGTGCTGATTGTCGGGGTTTATGAAGAAATGCCTAAGGTTGATATGTCTGTGGTATGTGAACATGAACTGACAGTCAAAGGCTCGATGATGTACCGCCATGACGATTGGGTACAGGCGGTGGAATGGATGGCATCTGGACAAGTAAAAACTGCACCGCTTGACTCAAAACATTTTTCATTTGAGGATTACCTTCTGGCTTATAAGTTTATCGAAGATGAAGGAGATAAAGTCATGAAAGTTATGATCGACCTGAATTAATTCGAGTTAAAATATAATGGATATTGGAAAAAAAATAGTTGTTGGCTTAGGTGAGATTCTCTGGGATATGCTTCCGGAGGGGCGCAGGCTTGGCGGTGCGCCAGCTAATTTTGCGTATCACAGCCATGCCCTTGGAGCCAGAGGTGTTATTGTCAGTTCTATAGGTGACGACAATGATGGCGAAGAAATTTTTGATCGTTTGACAAAGCTGGATATCGAGACAAAGTACCTGTCTAGAACAGCGAATTACCCAACCGGGACAGTAAGCGTTGAATTGAACGAAGAAGGTCAAGCTGACTATTTAATACACAGCCCGGTCGCCTGGGATGATATTCAATGGAATGATTCACTGGCAGAGTTGGCGAGAAAATGTGATGCGGTTTGTTTTGGTTCACTGGCTCAGCGAAACAGCGTTTCAAGACAAACGATTCAGCAGTTTCTCCAGGCTACAACCAGAGACTGCCTGCGAGTGTTCGATATAAATATTCGTCAGGATTATGCCACAGCTGAGATTGTCCAGGAATCGATGCGACTTGGCAATATACTGAAATTAAACGATGAAGAACTTCCTGCTATTGCCAGCATGCTGGGGATCAATCAGGAAGATGAGACTAAATTGATAAATGAATTAATATTACATTATAATTTAATATGTGTAATATTGACCAAAGGATCAGCAGGAAGCGTGATATATACAAAAGATGATATTTCTGTCTGCCCGGGTCAGCATGTTAAGGTAGCCGACACCGTTGGAGCTGGCGATTCTTTTACCGCTGCTGCGGTTATGGGTTTGCTTGAAAATAAACCATTGCGGCAATTGCATCAGCGGGCCACTAAAATCGCAGCCTATGTGTGCACCCAGCCGGGGGCTACACCAGTGTTGGCCCAGGAGTTGGTTTGTTGGTGAGATAGTAAAATATGGCGACGATAATAATACATCAGGAGAGCAAATGGAAGATAGCAAAGTAATTGAGCAGGTATGCTTTGACAAAACAATCGAAGGGCTGGACCCCGAATCGGTAAATAAGGTAAAATTGCGCAGTGGCAGGATTATGCCTGCAGCGGCATTTGGTACATTCCATTCCGACTGGGCCCAGGATTATATGAAAGATGCGACAGTTGAAGCGATTCGACTGGGCTGGCGGCATATCGATACCGCTCGTGCTTATGAAAATGAGGAAGTGGTAGGCGAAGCTATCGGCGAAGCTATTCGTGAAGGCTATATATCATCGGCAGATGATTTATTTATTACGGGCAAACTCTGGAACGGTCACATGTCGCCAAAAGATGTGGCACCGGCCCTTGAAAATACGCTCAAAGTTTTGGGTGTTGATAAGATTGATATGTATTTGAATCACTGGCCCTGGCCAAATGTCCACACTCCCGGCTGTGCCGCAGACCACCGCAATCCCGATGCGGTCCCATATATCCATGAAGAATTTATGGAAACCTGGAGCGAAATTGTCAAACTTAAAAAAGCGGGTAAGGTCGTCGATATTGGAACATCAAATCATACCGAAGCAACAATGAAGTTACTGCTTATGGATGTAGCTGAAGAAGACCGGCCGATGTATAACCAGATGGAAATGCACCCACTATTTCAGCAGAGCCAGCTGCGAAGATATTTTGAATCAGAAGGTATTATTACTCCGGCAATTAAACAAGTGAATTACCCCGCTTTTGCATATTGCACTTTTTCGTGATTGAAAAACTTTTTCA
>JAEIOG010000109.1 GCA_016342495.1 Phycisphaerae bacterium | reverse complement strand
GGCGATGTAATTACCGTTATGCCTGGGGTTTATTATGAACGGATTAACTTCTATGGTTTGGCAATAACAGTTCAGGGGAGCAATCCTGCTGATATGAATACTGTCTATGCTACCATAATTGATGCTTATGGTGGTGGGACTGCTGTTACTTTTGATAGCGGGGAAGGTAAAGAATCAATTCTTGATGGCGTTTCATTGAAAAATGGCGGTAATGGGATTTATTGCTATTATTCCGCCCCAATAATCCGTAATTGCTCGATCAGTGGCAATTCCGCAAAAGGCATATATGGCAATAATTCAACTTGCGACATATTGAATTGTAGGATTGCAGAAAATTCAGGAGCTACAGGCATTTATGATTGTGATGGTGATATTATTGAGCCTCTTGCAAAACCTCAAGAAATGGAGTCTTGGCAGTGAGCGTCAACTGAGAGAATTCATGCCGAAGGGTGTTTGGGTCGGATTTGCGAAGGATTTCTGGAGATCGCCCGCTGTGTGAGAGGTTTAGAATGCCGAAAATCATTGTTTGGCGCATACCGCCCCTGTTCCGTACTCACCGGCTTCACCAAAATCACCCAAAATCTCCCTGTGTCGCGTCAGGATAGCAGTTTGAGTAATTGCTCTGCGGCGATGACCAGCAGTCCGAAGCTCAGGTGGGCGGCTACTTTCACACCGCCGCGAACACGCACGTGCCGTCCACCGTGGTTATCGTGCAGGTGCGAGTTGACCCGTTCGGCACTGCTACGCTGGCGATACCGAACCGCTTCAGAGGGCGTGAACTGGCGTTTTTCACCACGACGAGGATTATGATCTATCAATGCCACATGGCCAAGTCGTTCGGACATCTGGCGAATTTCCTTGGCGTCATAAGCGGCATCGGCCAGATCGTAGAGGCTGGTCACACGGCCGGCACTCATCTGTGCCAGCGGGATGGCGGCCTGGCTATCGTGCGTACTGGCGGAGGTCACCAGCCAACTGATCGGGAGGTCGCCGTCAATGGCGTCCAGATGCAGTTTGAACCCGCGCCAGGTTTGTTTCTTGCCCTTGCTGTCTTTCTTCGTGCCCCAGTCGAACATATCACGCATCGCATCCAACAGTCTTTGGCCGTAATCGGCAGTGGCTTTGTCGGTAAGACCCGCCAGGTATTTAAGTTCCCTGATAAGATGAGCGATGCAAAACTGTATCGGAATATCAAAGTCGGCTTACATCGTGGCATTGCTGGTTTACATCATCGAATTGCAGCTTTACATCGTGGCGTTGTTAGTTTACAATGTGGCTTTGCAAGGTTACATCGTGATATTGCAGGCTTACACCAAGGCATTGTAAGGTTACATCAAGGCGTTGCAGGCTTACATTTGACAGTTGTAAGGTTACATTTGACGGTTGCAAGGTTACATTTGCCGGTTGCAAGCTTACATTTGCCGGTTGCAGGCTTACATTGAGGCATTGTAAGGTTACATTGAGGCGTTGTGAACGGGCAAATAGCTGTTTTTGACTTAAAAATCGCGTTTTAAGTCCGCGAAGGCAGATTTTGTTGTTCTAACGTTGTTGATGTGTTATTATTGTATGCAGTTGAGAAAAGGTGAGATGTTCCTGACACCTTTATTTTCCTCTTGAGACCCAGAGGAAGGCCGAAAAAATACCGGACACCTTTAATTCGTCCTGAAATAGTTTTAAAATCAAGTTGGAAACCTTGAATTGTTGAGAGTAGTGTGATATTCTATCAGAAAAGAGGCTCAGCGGCGTAGCTGGGCTAACATATATAATGGTATATGGGAAATCCCAGTTAGGAGTAATTCAATGCATCCATTATTTATTGTTATTTTCGCAGCGTGTGCAGGGTGGTTCTTTCTGAGGGGCATAACCGCAAAAAAACATATCGCAACCTGTGTTGCATATAGTGTTCTTGGTATTATAGTATTGTTTGGTATTAGTATACTGTTTGAAGTCACGATAGGCAAGACAAATTTCTTTTACAGGTGGTGTGCTTCTGGGCCTGACATGGCACCAATTTTGTTTTGTATAATTGGTCCTGCTGTAGTCCTCACTTTTCTTGTCGGCCTTTGTATAAAGGGTGAACGGGCCACGCAAGCTAACGGTGATGTCATCGTTAATGACGATGAAACAGATGAGGATGTTTTTGAGCAGACAAAATGTCCAGCTTGTGGTCATGATGTCACTGAAAGCAACGATGTGTGCCCTTCATGTAAGCTGAGATTGGGATAATTAAAGCGACTGTTATCAAAATCAAGCATATAATTCAGATTTCCAATATTCTTTTCTAGCTACCATCACATTTAAAATCGTCAACATTTTCCTCTTTGGGTTTATAAAAGAGCAGGTGTCAAGGGTTGGTGGTGTGGTTGGTACGAAAGCGGCAATCGTAAAGCGAAGGCTTTGCCAAGTAAAGAACTCGCTGAACATTTCAAGCCTACTATAGTTTTCGGGGAGAATTAAAGGTGTCCGGTACATTTTCTCGTTGAATCCCTTCGTTCGCCACGTTAGAAAGTGCTGGGGGGAATTAAAGGTGTCCGGTACATTTTCTCGTTGAATCGCTTCGTAAACCTTACCTTTTCCAATTAGCCCTTTACATCCGGCAATGTGGTAAAGTTTTACAACAAGCGTGGAACAGCAGAGCAATGGATCAAGGAAGGCAAATATGCGTTAAAGTGGACACGGCTTTGGCGTCATGATTTTGATGACAATCAGGTTCGGCTGCAACTGTTTGTGATGGCGTATAATATCGGCAATTTCCTGAGACGTTTAGCGTTGCCTAATCAGATTAAAGACTGGTCACTACGAACGATGCGGGAAAAGTTAGTCAAAATCGGAGCCAAGGTTGTCAGCCACGCTGGATACGTGGCATTCCAGATGGCAGAGGTTCTTGTGTCGAAATCCCAGACGGCTTTGGCGATGAAGGCTTTGCACAAGGCCAGGCGACTGGCAGGCGGGCAGCCGTTGCCCACCCAACGGTAGGAGTCAACGTATGCCTGCGGCGAGCAAAGCTCACAGACGGATATGAATTCGCGATGTTTCTCGTCAAGTTCACCAAGCTCATCTTCCAGCATTGGAAAGAGCCATGCTTGAATGCTGTTCCATAAACTGCCAAGATTTTCCATTGCTGTCATACCATTTGTCTCCTGAATATGGGTAATTTTATTTTATTACAGGTATGATACCACATTGAAATGAATATAACAACCTATAAACAAATAAGTTACGGGTTTTTTTCAAAAAAAAAACGAATTTTAGGCTTGACAGGCGACGGGATTTTTGCTAAATTAGAGAGTAAAGTTTTCCGAAAGGTCAGCGACAGGACTGTCCTGTTGCGTTTCGGAGGGTTTTGCAAGTGGCTCTTCTGGTTCAGCGTATCTTTTTGAGCGTGATGGAACCAGTTGGCACCAACAGCTAGAACTCTTAGCTGCAGATGGTACCGCTAACGATAGGTTCGGTTGCTCAGTTTCTATTTCTGGTATTCATATAATAGTAGGTGCAAAGTTTTGTGATAGTACTGGTAGCGATTTTGGCTCAGCCTATTATTTTGGTACAAGGCTCTGTCCACCTGCTGACCTAACAGGCGACTGTTCAGTAGAGCTTGACGACTTGGCAATTATGGCAAATCAATGGCTATCTGGAAAAGAATAAATAAGCGAAGCACAATTTATTTATAATGAGACGAGTGTCGTAAGAAATAATCGCTAGGAGTAAGTAATTGTGTGTACTAGTTCTAGAATTCGCTATCTAAATAGGAAAATGTTATGATTAATTTGAATAAGGTCATTGATAGGAAAATGACCAAATCGACAATTATTGTTGTATTATTAGTGATGTTGTTATTTGGGCAGAAGGTTATAGCCGGAACGATCTATGTTGATAAGACAGCAACTGGCAGTAATAATGGCTCAAGCTGGGGGCATGCATTTATTTATCTTCAGGATGCACTCGGCGTAGCCGTTGGTGGTGATGAAATATGGGTTGCAGCTGGAACCTATATGCCGGATGAAGGAGCGAGTGTTACAAATGATGACAGGTATGTCTCATTTGTCCTTATAGATGATGTTGCTGTGTATGGCGGATTCTCTACTAGCGGCAGTCCGGCCTTTACAGACCGTGATCCAGATACTTATATAACAATATTGTCAGGTGATATAGATAATAATGATGCACCGGCATTTATTAATCGTGAGAATAATAGTGTGCGTGTGGTAACAGGCTCTAGTACTACTCGGATGACTCTTATAGATGGATTTACAATAACCTCTGGCTATAGTATTAATGGCAGTGGGCCTAATATCTTCAACAGTAGTGGTAGCCCTACAGTAAGAGATTGTATTCTTACAGAAGGTTATGGGAAAAATGGTGGTGGTATATTTAATAGTGGCACTAGTAATCCATTAATTGAAGATTGTATTATCTATAATAACTATACCTCCAATGCTGGTGGCGGAATGTATAATAGCGGGACGAGTGCCAATCCTGAAGTAATCGGTTGTACGTTTGAAGACAATGTAACTGTTTGGGCTGGTGGCGGGATATATAATTATCATGCCAGTCCAACTATTACAGATTGTACATTTATTAATAATGATTCAGATGGATATGGTGGTGGCGCGATACATAATACTGAATTACCCAGCCAGCCAATAATTAAGGACTGTACTTTCCAGGGCAATACTGGTGATAATGGTGGCGCAATCTCTAATCGCAATAGTGCAGTTCCTCAAATAGATAGATGTGATTTTATTGCCAATACCACGCATGCATCAAGGCATGGTGGTGCGATATTCTGTGATACAGGTGGAAGTGTCATTGTTTACAATTCTCGTTTTCTTGGTAATATCGCATCTGATGATGCAGGGGCTTTTTATGCTGATGGTGGTAGTACTACTCCAATATTTATAAATTGTATATTCAGTGGAAATTCTTCCAGTGACAAGGCCGGTGCTGTCTATTGCCGGGTAGGAACCAATGCGACTATTACTAATTGTACATTCAGTAATAATTCGTCGGTGTATGGTGGCGGTTGTTATATTTGGGGAACCGGTTCCGGTGCTACGATTACAAACTGTATCTTTTGGGGTAATATTGCAACCAATGGCCCTCAGATTGCGGTTCAAAATACTGGAGTACTTAATGTCAGTTATTCATTACTTGAGGGTAATATTGCTGCAATATATTCGACGGCAACAGTTAATGATGGCGGTTATATTCATTTTGTGGATCCTCGGTTTATTGATGCTGATGGTGTTGACGACATATATGGGACAGTAGATGATGATTATAGACGTGAGCTCTTGAACTCAGTATGTACTGATGCCGGTGACAATTCAGTAATAAACCTAATGGTTGATCAGGGTGGAAGGCCTCGATTTATTAATAATAAATATATACCTGATACTGGTAATGGTTTATCTCCTATTGTAGATATAGGTGCCACTGAGACAGGTTCTGCACGAATATATGTCAATGCATCCGCTACTGGTGATGATAATGGCAGTAGCTGGATTGATGCCTTTGATACCCTTCAGGAAGCATTGGGCCTGGCAATTGTTGGTGATGATATTTGGGTAGCAGAAGGCACATACTATCCCTCCATTGAGCGAGGTGGCACAGGGGATAGATACAAAGCATTTAAGTTGATAAACGGAGTCAGTATATACGGTGGGTTTAGAGGCGTGGAGAAACACTTTGTCGATCGAGATGTCGAAAACAATGAAACCATACTTTCTGGTGATATAGGGATAAACTCTGTCTCTACAGATAATTGCTATCATATCTTCTATCATCCATCAGGGCTTAATCTCGATGCGTCTGCAATACTTGATGGGTTTACTATTAGTGACAGTGCCGATAGTGCCATATATAATATAAGTTGTAGTCCAGATATTAGTAACTGTACTTTTAAAGGTAATTCCGCTAATAATGGAGCAGGAATATATAATTATAATTCTAGCAGCCCATCTGTTAGTCACTGTACATTTATCGATAATTCAGCCAGTAAAGGCGGTGGTATTTATAATGACAATTCCAGTAATCCTAATATGGCTTATTGTGCATTTGCTAATAATTCAGCTGGCAATGGTGGCGGAATATATAATACTGGCAGCATAACACCATCAATCAGTAATTGCACTTTCACTGGTAATATAGCTACTACCAATGGTGGCGGGATTTATAACTATTCATCCAGTAGTCCGACAGTTGCCGATTGCGTATTTAATGATAATACAGCATATATTTATGGTGGTGGGATATACAATGGCTATTGTACGCCTGAGGTTTTGCGGTGCACATTTACCGATAATACAGCTAATTCTGCAGGTGGTGGTATGGATAACTATAATAGTATCTCGATAGTAACGGACTGTGTATTTGATAGTAATTCAGCTAATTATGCAGCCGGGATGTATAACTGGCTTTCAGATTCACATATTACTGATTGCACCTTTACCGAAAATACTGGTATGGGAATGTATAATTGGTACTCAAACCCGATAGTGAGAGGATCTACTTTTAGTTCAAATAGTGGCATCAGCGGAGCTGGGATTAAGAATGGTAATTCTAATCCAGAAATTATTGATTGCACTTTTAGTGATAATGTTGCAACTGACTTTGGTGGAGGAATCTATAATTATGAAAATAGTGCCCCAATAATTACTGGGTGTGCGTTTGCAAATAACTCAGCGATTAATAATCATGGTGGTGCTATCGCCAGTATATATAGTGATACTTCAGTTAATGGATGTTCTTTTAATGGTAATTCAGCCAATGGTGGCGGGGGAGTCTATAATGATGCTAACTGTAATGGGGCGTTTATAAACTGTATATTTACGGCTAATGAAGCCAGTATAGTCGGTGGCGGAATATTTAACTCAAGTAATCTTACTTTGACTAATTGTACTATGAGCAAAAACTCAGCGGGCATCTATGGGGGTGGTATTAGTTGCACAGAAGGTGATTTGCACGTTCGTAATAGTATTCTCTGGGATAATACAGCTGTATCTGGTGGCAATGAAATATCTCTAGAGGTATATTCACAAATTGATATGGCCTATTGCAATATTCAAGGTTCTCAGGCTGGGATATTTGACGATTCTGTAGGCAATACTATAATCTGGGACTTGGCAAGTAATGTTGATGTTGATCCAGTCTTTGTCCGCAATCCTGATGATGGCGGTGATGGTTGGGGCGATGATGCCACAACTGCCGGAGTTGATGAAGGAGAGAATGATGATTATGGCAACTTAGCTCTCTCACCCGGCTCGCTTTGCATAGATGCAGGTGACAATGCTGCAGTACCTGCAGAAGTTCTAACAGATTTTGCAGGCAGATCACGTATTATTGATGGTAATTGTGATACTGGTTTGGAGGTCGATATGGGTGCCTATGAGTTTGACTATACAGCACTTGGCGACTGTGAGGGTGACTGCGATATAGACCTGGGGGACTTTGCAATATTCGCAAGCCACTGGCTGGATACTACATGCACATCGTGCCCTGCGGACTTAACAGATGACAATGCCGTAAATGCCCAGGACCTGGAAATTCTTGCAACCTACTGGATGACTAACTGATCTGTCAGTGTTGATTCTCTGTGTGTACGATTTTGGCTTTCAAATATGCAAGGCCAGAAGCCGGAGTGTGCAAGGGGCGGGATCTGTTCCTTGAAGGAAATGATTCTGGGGCTTTAAGGAAAAGAAGTTTATCTTTGAAGGAAAAGCTCATGATCGTTCAAGGAAAAGATGTAAATCCTTGAACGATTAGATCCAAAAGGTTCAAGGGTTGGATCCAATTCCTTGAAGGATTACTTTGCGTACCTTTAAGCGTTGGACTCAGTTCCGTTAAGGGATCGGATCGAAAGCTTACTATCTTCGATAACCATCTTTATAAGTATTAAATTGTCAAGTATTATGTGTTGTCGACTCTTTCTGTTTATTCGCTTTCGGTTATAAAAGGGTTTTGCTTGTCTCTATATGTAGTATAGCACAAGTATGCTTGCCCGGCGGAGCTATTTGGCAAAAACCTTTATATTAGGATTTACGGTCGGATTATCTGATGTAGTAAGATAAAGTGAATATAGTATGTATCTGACATAACATGGTCACTCAAGCTCATTACTGAATGGTGACTTAGGGGATATCCCATGAAGTCCGCAATTATAGCAATAGTTTACTCAGCTTTCGATTGTGGCAATTGCGAACTTGGTCAAAAAAAGTAAGCTTTGTTAAGATGGGTAGTTTGACATATGGCGGGATGTCGTATACAATTCTCCTACTTTGTTGTGAACTCGCCGTGAGTTGGGTTTGCAGCTATATAATCTTAGAGAGAAATATTAACGCAGTTGAGAGAGTGGTTGGTCGCTCTCTGGCTGCGTTTTTTGTATATAAGGAGACGATTAGGATGAATTCCAGAGTATTATCTATTATAGTGTTTGTTATCATATTGTCCATTACCGGTGGATTTGCCAGTGGCGTCTGCCCGACATATGATCTTAACGGCGACTGCAAGGTCGATATGCTAGATATGTCCCAGATGGCATCAGAGTGGCTGGTTAGCTATGACATTACTGATCTAAGTGATATGTCTGATCAGTGGCAGATTGATGGAGCTTTCATTACAACCTGGGATACAAGCCTGGGAGATGACACATTAATTATGCTGGCACTGGAAGGTGATGTGAATGTCACAATTGACTGGGGTGATGGTTTTATTGAAGTCGTAGATTTCCCAGGTCCAATACATCCCTATGCTGTCGATGGTGTTTATACCGTAATTGTCACTGGTAGTGCAACTTCGTATAATAGTGAATTATACGGTGGTTTCACTTCCGAACGGGAAAAGCTTATAAGGGTTGATAATTGGGGGCAATTAGGTTTTACAAGTATGTTGGCCGCATTTCAGGGTTGCCCAAACCTTGTTTCAGTGCCGAACAATACAACAGGTATTGAATCTGTTACAAATATGACCAGGATGTTCTGTGATGCTTCATCGTTCAATTCAGACATAAGTAACTGGGATACTTCCAATATTACTAATATGGAAGGCATGTTTGACTGTGCCTCGTCATTCAATCAGAATATAGGTAACTGGGACACTTCCAGTGTTACTAATATGAGCTGGATGTTCTGCTATGCATTATTATTCAATCAGGATATAAATAACTGGAACACTTCTAGTGTTACGAGAATGGATGGGATGTTTTGGAACGCCACTTCTTTTAACGAGAGCATTAATAACTGGGATACCTCCAGTGTTACTAATATGGACGGAATGTTCCGCAATGCCTCGTCATACAATCAGGATATGAATAACTGGGACACATCCAAAGTTACTAATATGAATGGAATGTTCCACTCTGCTTCTTCTTTCAATGGTAGTATAGGCAACTGGGATACTATAAGTGTTACTGATATGAGTGAAATGTTCTGCGATGCTTTCGCCTTTGACAGTGATATAGCTAACTGGAATACATCCAGTGTTCTCAATATGGAAAGTATGTTCGATAATGCTTCGTCATTTAATCAGGATATCGGCAACTGGGATACTTCCAATGTGACAAATATGGCCTGGATGTTGTGCTCTATAGATTCATTTAATCAGAATATCAGTAGCTGGGACACCTCAAGCGTTATGGATATGAGTGGAATGTTCTATGATACTTTGTCATTCAGCCAGGATTTATCCGGATGGTGTGTAAGTCAGATACCTGCTGAACCAGACTGGTTTGCGTCTTCTACTGGATGGCCACGGCCTGTCTGGGGGGCGGCATGCACTCCTGTTTCTTATCCTTTTGTTACTACATGGCAGATAAACCCAGGAGATGCTACAACAGTTACCCTTGCCTTGGCGGGCACAGTGGATGCAACTATCGACTGGAATGATGGCACTGTCGAGGCGGTAACAACTCCTGGTCCTCACGAGCATGACTATGGTGCAGATGGAACATATACAGTCTCAGTTACAGGTAGTGTCTCTGCATATAATAGCAATTCTAATGGCGGAGCGGTTTCCGAGCAAGAAAAGCTTATAAGCGTCGACAGCTGGGGGCAACTGGGCTTTACTAGTATGCTATATGCGTTTAGTGATTGTGCTAACCTTGTGTCCGTGCCAAATACAACAGACGGCATTGAAGCCGTCACCGACATGGGCGGGATGTTCGGCTATGCATCATCGTTTAACGAGACAATCGGCAACTGGAATACCTCCAGTGTTACCGACATGAGCGTGATGTTCTACGGTGCATCGGCATTCAACCAGGACATAGGCGGCTGGGATACCTCCGGTGTCACCAACATGACCGATATGTTCGTCCATGCGACGTCGTTTAACGGAAACATTGGCAACTGGGATACCTCCAGCGTCACCAACATGATCTATATGTTCTACGGTGCGTCGTCGTTCAACCAGGACATAGGCAACTGGGATACCTCCAGCGTCACCAACATGTATGGGATGTTCCGCTCTGCGTCAGCATTCAACCAGGACATCGGTGGCTGGGACACCTCCAGCGTCACCAACATGGGCTATATGTTCTACGATGCGTCGGCGTTCAACGGGGACATCAGCAACTGGGATACCTCCAGTGTCACTGACATGAGCTATATGTTCTTCTATGCGTCGGTATTCAATCAGAACCTTGGCGGCTGGAATACATCCAGCGTCACCGACATGCGCCGGATGTTCTGCGGTGCCTCAGCGTTTAACGCAAACATCAGCAGTTGGGACACCTCCAGCGTTACCAATATGAGCTGGATGTTCTACTCGGTTGAGTTTGCGTCGTCGTTCAACCAGGACATCAGCGGCTGGGATACCTCCAGCGTCACCGACATGAGAGGGATGTTCTATTTTGCCAACTTATTCAACGCAAATATCGGTAGTTGGGATACCTCCAACGTTATCGATATGGGCTATATGTTCTACAATGCCTCGGCATTCAACCAGGACATCGGCAACTGGAATACCTCCAGTGTCACCGACATGTACTATATGTTCTTAAATGCGGACTCCTTTAACCAGGATATCGGCAACTGGAATACCTCCAGCGTTACCAATATGAACGCGATGTTCTACAGTGCGAACTTGTTCAACGGAGACATCAGCGGCTGGGATACCTCCAGCGTCACCGACATGTACGCGATGTTCTACTCTGCCTCGTCGTTCAACGGGAACATTGGCGGCTGGGATACCTCCAGCGTCACCGATATGGGCTGGATGTTCGGCTATGCATCGGCGTTCAACCGGGACCTGTCCGGATGGTGCGTTACACTGATTCCTTCTAAGCCGAGTGGGTTTGATGACTACACCACCAGTTGGACACTGCAGTCGTGGCGGCCGGTCTGGGGGACCTGCCCGTGACACTGTTTGGAAAACAATAACTTCAAAGGAGGACAGAAAAGATGCGACAGTTACTGATTATGGCAGTGGGACTGCTGTTACTTTTGATAGTGGGGAAGGTAAAGAATCAATTCTTGATGGCGTTTCATTGAAAAATGGCGATAATGGAATTTACTGTTATTATTCTGCCCCAATAATCCGTAATTGCTCGATTAGTGGGAATACCGCAAAAGGTATATATGGCAATAATTCAACTTGTGACATATTGAATTGTAGAATTGCAGAAAATTCAGGAGCTACCGGCATCTATGATTGTGATGGTGATATTGTAGATTGTGCCATCGTGGAAAATTCAACAGGCATGGATAAATGTGATGGGGCGATATTGGATTGCGTTGTTAGCGACAATTCATCTTACGGTTTAACAAGCTGTACAGCAAATATTGATAATTGCGTCATAAGCAACAATAGCAGCTATGGTCTATATAATTGCAATTCTGAAATTAATAACTGTCATATCCTAAACAATGGCGACGACGGAGTTTATAATGTTAATGGAAATTCATCTGTAACTAATTGCGTAGTTAGTGGCAATAATGACAATGGTATTTATATTTATAGTACGAGTAATGTATATGCCCAAAAAGTAATCGTTACAAATTGCACTATTATTGGAAATAGTAGCTCCGGCATATATTTTAGATCATACAATAATAGCAATTCTATTCTTATCAGAAATACTATTATCGCATTAAATAAAGCGTATGGGGTGAACAAATATGATTCTGATGGCGATGTTGATTTGAAATATAACAATATCTGGGGTAACAAAGTTGGTAATTACAAAACTGTTGAACCTGGGGCAACCGATATTCATAGCAACCCTCGTTTTGTTGTTGATGGCTACTGGGATAATGGAGATAGCTGGGTAGAAGGCAATTACTATCTAAAGTCAATCGCTGGCCACTGGACAGAAACTATCTGGGTAAATGATGATATTACCAGCCCTTGTATTGATGCTGGTGACCCGACTTCTGGGGTATTCAATGAACCGACACCCAATGGCGGTAAAATCAATTTAGGAGCCTATGGCGGCACTGCCAAGGCCAGTAAGTCCCCTTGGGGGCCTGAGCCTTATTGCACTAAATACCCCAAGAGTGATATTAATAACGATTGTAAAGTAAACCTTGAAGATTTTATGATATTAGCTTCTGAATGGCTGGAATGTAACCTTGAGCCGGTTAGTGCTTGTGCTGAATAGCTCAGCAGGGCTAATTTTTAATGAAAGTTAAAGTCCATTGCTACTAAATCATAACTAGCAATGGGCTTTTGCACCGTTCAGCATTGCTGTATTTAATATCATTTAGACCATCTATCTGCTTAACACAATATTCTATTTCTTACCTTTTAGCATCTCCATAATAGCCATTTTTTTGGCTTCTGTCAGACTTCCCCAGGCTTGGCATATTTTCATTAAATCCGGGTCGGTTTTGGCAACCTCGGCGCACGTCACGTCACAAATAGCGTCACAACTATAACTATCAGATTTCATAAGTCCTTTATTTGCAAGACTTACAAACTTAGTGCAACGGATTTCTAATCCGTAGGTCGCGCGTTCGAGTCGCGCCGGGTGTAGTTCTTAAATGCTTGGCTGTCAACGCTTTACGTGTTGGCGGCCTTTTCCTTTTATCACTCAAAATGCAGTTGCGCGCTGTGAATGGCGCTGTTTTTATCCCACAGACGGCAAAGAATCAACGGCGATCCTTGTTTGCTGTGACAATACTCCAGTATAATGTTTTCTGTTGACCTCAGCCGACGAGTGGCCAAGGACTTGCATTTGTTCTGTGCAAAAACTAATCTGAACGTAAAAATGAATGAAATTTGATATTGATTTTATGGTATTTGATCTTAAAAAACATAATATGAGTAGGTTTGGCATGGCTGGTAAGTCAAAAAAATGATTTTTTTTTGGTATTTCCCCAAAATGTGCGTACCGGTGCTGTTGAGCTATGTTGAAAGCTTAAGTTGATGTAAGATTCAGTTAAGCAACACGGCTGTAGATATGATGTAGACCACCAATGATTGGTTTACTAACAATCTTACCCTCGGCTTGAACTTCTCGATGTTCAGGAGCATCTTTTCCCAGCGACATATGTGTGCGGCTGGGGTTGTAATATTCGTTGACATATTCATCGAGAATATTATAAAGATGTTTTTCATTGAAAATGATCATGTGATTCAAGCAGTCGCGACGTAGAGTGCCGTTTACCCGTTCGCAAATAGGATTTTGCCAAGGATTTCCGGGCGTTGTTGGCGTGTCTTTCAGGCCGAAGTTTTTGATACAGGCTTTGAATTCTTCGCTGTAAATTTGATCATTATCTCTAATGATATATTTGGTGGTTCCATCGAAAGCCAATGTTTCGCGCAGTTGCTGAATAGCCCACTGAGAGCTTGGTTTTGAGGTAACTCCAAAATGCAGGATTTTTCTTCTATCATGTGATATAGCGACATAAACATAAATAGCTTTGAAAAGAATTGTGCGAACCACTAGGAAATCAATGCCGATAATTTGTGGTGCATGATTGTGTAGAAAGCTCTTCCAACGCTGGCGTTGATCAGGTGTGCCTTTGGGATTTTTCATGTATTTGGCAACGGTATTATCACAAACATTAAAGCTAAGCATGGTCAGTTCACCTTGAATTCTTTGAGCTGACCATAAAGGATTTTCTTTCTGCATTTTTCGGATAAGTTTTATTAAGTCCCAGTTAATGCAAGGTCGTCCCACACTGCGGCATTTCCATTTCCAAAAAAGCTTGAAACCTTTCTTGCTCCAGCCAGTCAAGGTAGCAGGTTTTGCAACTTGCAGATTTGATTTCCATTTAGGAAATATTTTCGACAGCAATACAAGGATAACTCTATCAATATTTTTTAACCGGGGTTTCTTGTTTTGTCGTTCATATATATTCAATTGTTGCCGTAGAAAAATATTTTCTGCAATTAATGCCGATCTGGGCATTATTATATACTTAATGGATTGAAATATTAGTCGAATTATAGTTTTCAAGGGGGTATTGTCCAGTTTAGAATTTGAATTTGCAATTATCGAAGAATTTTGTATTCTACATAAGTCCTTTGATATTAACAAGTTCGAATTTTTGAGTAGGACAGTATAAAATTCTCGTCAACAAATTCTGTATTCCCATTTTCTCTGGGCTTCTTCTGTAATGGCAGAGCGATTAAATTACCGAGTCCTCCTTGCGGCAGCGTATCCTGATTCGGAAAGAAACGATCATAAGAATCTAACCCTAATTCAGGCCGCCTTTCCATTGTATCAGTAATAATGTAACTGCCAATAGCCCGCGCCTTCATGCATGGAATTGGTTCTTCAAAAAACATCCAGACATGGCCGCCATTACCGCTGCGGGAACGTTCAATAGAAATTGAGATGTGCATATTAGCACACGTTTGTGCAAAAGCATCAATGTCTTGCTGCCACGATGATTTGTCAAAATCAGCGGCCAAAAACCAGCACTTTTCATCCGGCAATACAGGGAAAACCCCAATGGTAAAATCTTTACTGCCATATTCTTCTGGATTATCACCACGTAAATGCCACTCAATAACCTGGTCGGTCAAGGGTAAATAATTGCGATTTTCGCAACTGGAACATTTGATTTTAGGCTTACCACACACCCCCTGAACCCATTCATTGTTGCATGCAGGCTGATAACCTGATTTACCTGTTTTGATGCCCTCAAAGCGACGGGGATAAACATCTTCTCTGCCTCGAAATAAACTGCGGTATAATATGATTTTGTTCTGAATTGGTGAATGATTATTAACAGCTCTCTGGTTGCTACATCGATTGGCTTGGCAGACTATAGTAGATTCTACTTCTGTAATCTCGCGAAGTAATTGCTGGCGTTTCATTTCTACCTTAGCCAACTCCCTTTGGAGTCTTTGCAGTTTTTGGGTTTTGTCCTCAATATTATTCATATATCGATTCCTATTTGCTCTACTTGGGCTGTCCCTTCCATTCGTTTTTGTCCCACATACCAGCAAAGTCTTTCTGCTCGGCTAATGCTATGATAATGTCGCCAAAAAATACCTGTAAGTTATAAATGACGATGTCTAGCTTTTTCTCGACAATCGCCAATTCTGTATTTTTAATAAAAGAATTCCATCGAGTAAGAATGATCTCATCCTTATAGAATTCTTCAGTCAAGCCAAGCGGTAATTCTTCCGGTAGTTGAGTTTTGCGTCTTTCAAATGTCGCTTTTATCGCTTGAGCCAAAAGGTTTCCGTTAAACTCATATTGCTTGGCAAGAATCCATAGATCATAATAGTCTTTCATGCGACTGCTTGTAAGTCCCAATACATTTATTGCGTGGAATTTCTCCGCAATTACCGTTTCTCTGTTATAGGTCAAAATCTTAGGTGCCGGCATTTTGAGAATAGTTGGAAACTGTATTTTCTCGGGCAAGGGTGTTACAGCATCACCGAAGCCTACATCAATTTGTAAACGAATGCGGGCAGTTCCAAGCAAAGCGTTTACTGTAATCCTTTGGCCTCCATATTCCTGATCCTCACGAATTGGCTGCACATTCAGACTGTCAGTTACAAATTTAAGGCCGTCATCCCAATTACCTTCCACCTGAAGTATGTCAGTAAATACATTTTTAAGATATTCCGGGGAAGAGTCGCCGTAGCCTAGAAAATCGATATCTTTCGTTGGCCTGAATGTTCTTCCTGACCAAACGGTGAAAAGCATAGCCCCTTTAAGGATGAAACGCTCTGAATGCGTTGACCGACTTAGTCTATAAAGTAGTCGTTCTAAGGCATACCAAATTAGTGTAAGGTTGTAATCAACCCCTTTCTGATTACTGATATTAAGGAGTCGTTGGCGGACGGAATGAGCTTTACCGGATGTCATATAATCACCTCCATGTAGGGTCTGATTACCTTGGATACTCGGCATATTTTTGCAAAATGCCAGATCTGATCTCGTGTTGCTTTTTTCTTGCGAATACAATCCGTCAGTGCTTCTATTGCTATTTCCAGCCCGATTTTATTACGATATTTGAAACAGTCTGCGACAGTTTTGGCTGCACTATATATTCTGACATCCACCCCTTCAATATTATGGATTTTAATCCCTTCCGAAAAAGATTCGCCCGAAAATCGTACAAGTGAAACTGGAAGTCGGCTGGGCTTGCGGCTTCTCCTGTCAGTATCGCGGTTAAGGGCGACCCAAACCTTGTGGGGCATTTGTGTTGTCAGGTCATGAAACTGAAGCGATGAAAGCAGGCAAATAACAGAATTTGGAAAGGTTGCTGCTACTTGAGCATATGTATGGTATTCGGTCAATTCGATATCCGGTATTGAGTATGTTCCCCGGGCAACTCGAACGAGCCTTCCCTCTTGGTGTAGTCTATAGAGTAGTTGCCGCGAAATCCCCATTTCTTCGATTTTTCTAGGGGAAATTGCCCCTTCCCGGGTGGCGTATTCGAGTATTTTGTCTTTATCGTTCATTTTTGCCTCTGTACAATACGATGACTCATGTTAATATGTGTCATCGTATTGTATCGGTCTTAAATGGGGATTCCAAGAGTTTTTCCTTCTAAAAATAGAAAATAATGCAAATACGCATCATAACCGCTTCCCTTTCAAACCTAAAAAGAACGTAAATGCAGTGGGTTGAACGAGTAAGGTCGGAAAAAGTCATGAAAGGCAATTTTCGATATGAAAAATAGGGTTTTTGTGAGCCGTTCCAAACTCATAACACCCTTATTTTAGACAATATTATAGCATTATTAGGTAGGATTTGCAAGATTGTAATATGATTTTGGATATGCTATAATTCCCATATGATAAATCCAAAATTTCTGACATTATTGACTTGCCTGACGACCTTGCTGGATAAACAACATAAGCTGGTAATTCAGTATTGTTTCCTGATGGGCGAGGCAAACTTAAGAGTGGTTCGATCAAGGGTTGCCCTGAAAATGGAGCTATAAGTGGAAGTGTTAAATTTGATGTTGAAGGTAAAGCTGGGGCGGTATTGTCTGCTACTGCTGGTATTGGGGTAGAATGGAAAGTAGGTCAGGGCCCACCAAAACCTACTTATAAAGTTGAAATAGGTATTGGAGATTATTTGGGGGCAGAGGTTTGTTTCAAGTTTTCAGGTGATGTTAAAATGTCTTTTGTCAAATAGGAGAGGTGTGATATGTTTAAAATAATTATTATAATATTAGCTTTTGTTGGGGTTGGTTGTGCTGATAGTAGACCAACACTTGAAATTAATGAATATATTCCTGCCTGGAAACAGAAAATAGATGTCAATTATTCTAAAACGCATTTGAAGAATATTCTGAGAGATACTACTTTTGAGATTGATGCTAATAAAGATGGTGAGATTGATTATTGCTGGTTTCTGGGTGAGCTTGAGATGCCAGATCCTAATAAATTAATTATTGATTTGAAAGGAAAACAAATCAGTTATTATGACATTCTAGTGCTCAGTCACACTTTAATAGTTGGGTAGAGTGATTTCAATTTTGTCTGAGCGTTTTCAACCTTAAACTGCC
>JAEIOG010000108.1 GCA_016342495.1 Phycisphaerae bacterium | reverse complement strand
CATAATAAATATATCCTCGCCCTCAAGTCTAATTAATGACAAGGAATTGTCTCACCCATTCTGGCACAGAGGGCATCCGCAATTTTTCAAAGAGTATCCAGTCAAAAATAATTCACCCTAACTATAAGGACGATAATTGCCCATCTTTTTTTATGGTTGAAAATTAGACTAGGGTTGCTAAACTAATTCTATGAAGAAAATGATACTGTTAATATTGATTCTAGCCATATCGGGCTGTGGACGTTTTCCTGACTTTCCGGATAAGCCCATCCGGGTCAATTTGGGCCCGGAAAATCAGTATGTGTTTGTTTATGATGTTGATGATAATGGGGAATCTGATTATTTGCAGATAATGAATGCTCAGGGACGTAAGAATGTTTTGTTATTTACCGGAGATTCACCGTTGACAGTTTATCTGGATCAAATAGCTGGCGAAGATGTGCCGCATTTTGTTATAGCTATGGATGGTGTGCCTTATCCGCTGGTCAAGGAATTATATGATCAGGGATATTTTCGACTTTTTTATGCTCCCAGCAAAGTCGTTACCACTTTTCCGGGGATGACCGATCTGGCATTCCAGAAACTGCTTGGCGGCAGAAAACCCAAAGCCTATCAGGCTTGCCATTTCGACCGTAAAAAAAATCGTATCGATAGTGGCAATGGCTCATACTTAAGTGGCGATGCCGCCGACTGGTCAAATAAGTTGGCTTATCGCTCACCGTTCATATTAGATCCGCTGGCGTACCTGCAGCCGGATATGATGCTCAAATCTAACCTTAAAGGTATCGTCTCAGCTTTTCGAAAAGAAAAAGGCAATGATTTGCGAATTGCTTACAGTGTTGCTACCGCCGCTAAGGGAACCGATGGCGGTCGGGAAGCTATTCTGGATTATTTACGAGTGGTAGATCAGATTTGTGAACAGATTGTTCATGAACGTCAGGGCAAAGTCAAGATAACTTTATTGGCCGACCATGGCCACAATATGGCAGGACGCAAACGCATCACCTTTGATACCTTACTAAAAGAGTATGGCTATAATCTAACCGACAGTTTAAAAGACACAAGAGATGTCGTAACGATTCAATATGGGCTGGTGACCTATGCCTCATTTTTTACTAATGACCCAGCCGGTGTCGCCAAAGCTTTGGTGCATGAGCCGGCAGTGGAAACGGTTAGTTATCGCTTTGAAAATAAATCAGTGGTAGTGCAAACCTTAGATGGTAAGGCAGTGATTCGTAAAAGCGGTGATAATTATCGTTATGACATAGAATATGGCGACCCGCTGGGATATAAGGATATTATCGCTAAGCTGAAAGAACAAGGTAAGGTTGATGCTAATGGTGTAATTAATGACCGGGCGATGCTGACTGCTACGATTGATCATCCATATCCTGATGCTTTGAAACGGATATGGTGCAGTTTTTATGAACTGGTAGAAATGCCGCCTGATGTGGTAGCAGACATCAAAGGTGGCTATGTCCATGGCAGTAAATTATTCAGCATTGCTATTTCCAATGCTACCAGTACCCATGGCGGGCTGGATAATTTAAATTCAGTTACTTTTAGCATGACTATGCTGGGTGAGCTGCCAGGGGTGATGAGATTGGAAGATGAGATGGAAATTCTAGATAAATTAAGAAAAGGAAAATAATATGCAATATAAAATGTTAGGTGATTCTGGATTGGATGCCTCGATTGTTGGTCTTGGCTGCTGGGCTATTGGCGGTTGGCTTTGGGGTGGCTGTGAACATAAAGATGCCGTTGAGGCGATAAAGGCCTCAATCGATAATGGTGTGAATTTAATAGATACCGCGCCGGCTTATGGCTTTGGTCGCAGCGAAGAAATTGTAGGCGATGCTATTGCCAGCCAACGTGATAAAGTCATTATTGCCAGCAAATGCGGATTGGTTTGGCACAGGCAAAGCGGGGAGTTTTATTTTCATACCGATGATCAGGCCTTGACCGATAAACCTTCCAAATATGCGGTTTATAAATATCTCGGAGCTGATTCAATCGTCTATGAAGTCGAGCAGAGCCTCAAACGATTGAAAACTGATTATATTGATTTGATGCAGACTCATTGGCAGGAAACCACTACGCCAATTGCTGAGGTGGTTGAAGCTTTGCAGAAATTGAAACAACAAGGCAAAATCCGTAGTTATGGAGTTTCTAATGTGACAGTTGATCATCTTGTGCAATATGGCCCGGTCGCATCAGCTCAACAACGTTTCAGTATGCTTTATCGAGAAAATCAGAAAAATGGAACGCTGGATTATTGCCATGATAATAATATCGCGGTGTTAGCTTTCTCACCAATGGAAAAAGGGTTGCTCACGGGAAAGATGGGACCAGATTATAAATTTGGCGAAAAGGACTTACGTTTGAATGACCCGCTCTTTAGCGTTGCCAGCCGGACCAAGATTAATGGTATGCTTGCCAATATCAAACCAATTGCCAACGCCCATAAAATTTCATTAGGCCAACTGGTCATCGCCTGGACAGCTCAGCAAAAAGGTATTACCCATGTTTTATGCGGAGCCAGAAACGCTAAACAAGCCATCGAAAATGCCAGAGCGGGTGATGTATTGCTAAACGATGAAGAAATTAAAATGATAGATGCACAAATACAAACGGTCATTAAAACAAGTTAGTGTTTTGACTGTAATGTTATCCATTTTTGATAATATAGGAGATATTATGAAATTTAACGGTTGCTTACTGTTTTTTTTACTAACAACTTGTCTTTTGGTTGGGTGCCAGGCAGTTAAACCAGTGAAATCGAAGATGCCAATCCAAATATGCTTTGATAAAAGTGCAGGTATTCACGAACTGCTTGCAGCGAAAGAACTACGCAGATATCTTTATCTTCGCACTAGTGAATTATTTGAAATCAAAGCGGTATCGTCACTACCTGCTGGCGGTAACCTGATTGTGGTAACGACAAAGGGCAATGAAATATTAAAGTGCATTGAATTTGATGGGAAAGAACCGGAGCCACAGGGGTATTTGATAAAAGATTTCGATAATAATGGTCGGAAAATTGTTGTGATTTGTGGTGGCGATTCGATTGGAGCCCTTTATGGTGTTTACCATTTTGCGGAAACACTAGGTGTGCGTTTTCATATGCATGGTGATACAATTCCCGATGAACAAATAGAATTCAGTTTGCCGAATATTGATGAGGTCGCAAAACCATTATTTGAGCTACGGGGAATTTTGCCATTCCATGACTTTGCCGAAGGTCCGGACTGGTGGAATGCAGATGACTACAAAGCTTATATCAGCCAAATGGTTAAGATGAGAATGAACTTTATTGGCTTACACTGCTATCCCAATGTCCCATGGGGCCCTGAGCCCACGGTTTGGATGGGATTGCCCGAAGATGTCAATGATGATGGTACCGTTAATTTTAGTTACCCAGCGTCATTCCATACTACTGAACGACTAAACGCTTATGGTGAAAATAGCGGGTCCAAAAAACGGTGGTGGGGCTATTCGTCAACAGCTACCCGGCAATTTTCAGCTGGTGCTAATCTTATCTTTGAATACGACAATTATGGCCCCGATTGTATGGGTGGCTATTTATATCACGATTTAACACCAGAGACATCCAATGAAGTTTTTAATCTTACGGGAAAAATGTTTAATGATGTATTTGGCTATGCAAGGGAACTTGGTGTCAAAACCGCCCTAGGCACAGAAACACCATTAATTCTTCCTGATGAGCTCAAAGAGCACCTTGTTGATAAAGGGATGAACCCTGAAGATCCAAAGACAATTAAAAAAATATATGATGGTATGGTCAAGCATATTAGCCGGGCTTTCCCGCTTGATTATTATTGGGCCTGGACACCCGAAGGTTGGCTTTCTCCTCGTCCTCAGATAGAAATAGACCATGTCGCCGCTGAATTTGATATGGCATGTAAAGCAATAGATGAAGCGGGGAATCCATTTACTTTTGCTACTTGTGGATGGGTAATGGGGCCGGTTCAAAACCCAATGTTGTTTGACCAGATACTTGAAAAAAAATCACCCATAAGCTGTATTACCAGCTGGTTGGGGGCCTCGCGTCTAAATAGCAACTTTGGTGAAATTAAAGAGCGTCCCAAGTGGGCAATTCCCTGGCTGGAAGATGATACCGCAATGGTTTCACCTCAATTATGGGTTGGGCGAATGAGGCGTGATGCATCAGATGCCTATGAAAGTGGCTGTACCGGACTGATGGGTATTCATTGGCGAACAAAGATTCTTTCTCCAAACTTTGATACTTTAGCAAAAGCTGGTTGGAATCAAAAATGGAATATAAATAAAGAAGATGTCAAAAAAACGATTATCAATGAGGTCAAAGAAGGCTATGATGCCGGTCAGACAGCCAACTATGCAGAAAAAGAAATTGCTGACACCGATCAGGATACAATCTATCAATCATGTCGTTTTGGTCTTAATAGCTATCGCCTTATAATCCCAAACGGCAAATATGATCTTACATTGAAATTTTGTGAGATACATTATAAGGAGCCTGACAAGCGTGTATTTGATGTTAAAGTAATGGGAAATAAGGTTGCAGAAAATCTGGACGTTTTTGCAAAGGCAGGTGCTCTTAAGCCTTATGATATTATTGTTGAAAATGTAAAAGTTACTCAAGGATTATTAGATATTGATTTTGATATCAAAGTAGAATTTCCTTTTATTGCAGCTATTGTTATTGATGGCTACACAGATGATTTAAATCAGATTAAAGGGAAGCCTTTTACGCGTAAAATTAACTGTGGTGGCCCCAAATTCAATGATTATGAAGCAGACCTAGATAGATTAAAACAAAGGATTGCCAGCCGACCTGGGCCTCGTGATTTGCCATGTGAGGATTTCTATCTAAACTGGTGCCAGGGTGAATTTGGTCCAGAAGCAAAACAGGAACTTGCTGAATTATTTATTTGTTTAGATTCAGGCGGACCTCTGGATGTTTATTCTTTTGAAGGAGCCTGGCCACGAAGAATGCCATTGCCTTCTGTCTGGATAGATGGCCCCGGCGGAATCAGAGTCAATAATTCTCCATGGGATCAAATAAAACAAAAATATGTTTTTATTGACAAGATGACTGCGTTAAGACCTGTCATTAAAGGTAAAGGTAATCTTTCACGGTTTGATTATTGGCTCAATAGCTTCAGATATTTAAAAACTATGGATCAACTTAGCTGTGTCAGAGGCCAGCTGGATAATATTATGCAAACCGTTGCGAAAGAAAATGATTTTGATAAACAGAAGATAATGGCTAAAGATTCTGCTTTACCATTACGCATTAAACTTGCGCGTTTGTGGGAAGTTATGATAACTTATCAGCTTGCAGCAACTGATACTCCTGGTGAACTGGGGACAATTGCCAATCTGGAACAGCATAGTCGAAGAAATCTAAATTACCTTGATATTCATGATGTAGCATTAAAAGATCTTCTTGGCGGGCAATTGCCTCAGGCAACAAATGTGTCAACACAATTTAAAGGAGAGCCAAGGATTATTGTTCCTTGCCTGCGAAGTCAGTTAAAAGAAAATGAGAACTTCAAACTTAAAATATTTATTTTAGATAACAAAAAAGCAAAGTCCGCAAAATTATATTGGCGCAAGCTGGGTGAAAAAAAATGGCAATTAGTTGATCTCCAATATATTACTCGAGCAGTATATATGGTTCAGCTAGAGCCTCAGAAAGATGACTTTGAATATTTTATTCAGGCAGAAACCAGTAAGGGGCAACAGCTCGTGTTTCCTGCTACAGCTCCCCAGATTAACCAGACAGTGGTAATAATGCCTTAATAATATAAATTGGTCTGGCTACATTGCGGTTAAAAATGACAAAGCATTTTGATTTTATAACAAAACCAGATCATTAATATGTACCGCTATAGTTTTATTTTTAGTCTTGAGCAATTCATTTAACTGATCATTATCAAATCGGGCGATACCTTTGGCGACATCGGCGATATTAACCACATCACCTTTTTTGAATTTACCTTCGATAGCAGTTATCCCAACTGTCAAAAGACTGTGGCTGCTTTGCAAGGCTTTGATTGCGCCGCCATCAATTGAAATCGAACCAACTGATTTACTATTGAGTATCCAGCGTTTGCGATTGGATAATCGGCGTTTGGGCATAAACAACGTACCGATATTTTCACCTGCAATTATGCGGTCAATCACATTTTCTTCATAGCCGGGCGCCAGGATAACTTTACACCCGCCTTGGGCCGCGATTTTGATAGCGGCTAATTTACTCTTCATACCTCCGGTGCCAAGTGCCGACCCGGCATCACCAGCGGCGGCTTCTATCTTATCAGTTATTTCATGAATGACTTCGATCAGCCTGGCATCTTTGGATTTTTTAGGGTTTTTGTCATAGAGTCCATCGACATCGGTAAGGATTATCAAAAGCTCTGCATCTATTTTTGAGGCGACCAGAGCCGAAAGCTTATCATTATCACCAAAAGCCAGATCAATTTCTTCAACTGATATGCAATCGTTTTCATTGACGACAGGTACAACTTTCATCGCCAACATGGTTTCGACGGCATTTTTCAGATTGACATAATATTTCCGATTGTTCAGGATAGTATTTGTCAGCAATATCTGGCCAGCATTAAGACCATAACGGGCAAAAGATTTCTGATATTGACGCATTAAGATACCCTGGCCAACAGCGGCACAGGCCTGACGGGTTTTGACATTTTTGACTTTACCGATAATATTCAAAGCCGAAGCACCCATACCTATCGCACCGGAGGAAACCAGCATCACCTGATGATTGTCATTGACCATTAACGCAATTTGTCTGGCCAACCTGTCGATATAACCTATGTCGATAAGCCCATCATCGCCGGTCAGGGTCGATGTGCCAACTTTTATGACGATACGTTTGGTTTTTGTAAAATTTCGCATGTTCTTCTTATCCACAGTATATTATTGCGAATATTCTAACGTTTGTATTGCGCTATGCAATAATAATTCCCCACATACCCTTATTAATTAAAATCGTTGGCTATATGATGGCTGATGATTACTTTGATAAATCATAAAGATTGTCGCCGCTATTATCAATATCGTCAAGACTAACAAAGTAATTTTCACCCAACTGTATGGTCTTTCGCCCTGGACTTCGCCGGTACGGGCGTTGACAAGGAAGCGATAGGGTTTTTCTTTATAACGATATGAACTAATCCATACTGGCAGCAGCAGGTGCTTGAAAGTTATGTTATCGTGACTGGTGTTGACTGAATGAACACGCTGTTCATCACCACCGATATCGCTTTCCACTGCCGATCTTATACGGCTATCCATTATGTCTTTGGCTTTACCAAAACCCATTGACAAGTCGACCTGATAACTCTGGGCCTTAAAGCCGCTGAGGTATTCATCTTTGTAAGGGACCAGATTTTGCAGGTCCCAGGGCTCTAGCTTATTGGTGTATTTCTGAGGCAATGATGTGCTGGCCAACACCAGGACATCGTCAAAATTTAGCCATACGGTGCCACTGGCAGAATACCAGCGGGTTTTACGAACCTGCCGGGTTTTGCTGACAGATTTACCATTTACTGTTGTGGTATAATGCTCTGTCACCCAATAGTATTCACCACGCTGGCCAGTGTAATGACTGATGGTTTCACTGTCATAGGTCCAATATGGTACATATATACCGCTTATATTATGTTCCTGCCGAGCCATTTTTTTAAGATTATTTGGAGCAAACCATAAACCCTTAAGCCAATTGGTATAAAGCGTGGAAGCCTGCTTGTCAGTTACGTCAAATGGCAACAACGACTTTGGCTTTATCATTTTTTTGGAGTTAGCAGTAGCGACGATGGGGCTGCCACAGAAAATACAATCCTGAGAAGTTATATCCGGGTCAGTAGTGATCTCAGCGGCGCATTGGGGGCATTCTATTATTTGCTGCTCGTGATATTCTTCGGTTGCCGAAAGATTATTCAAAGCAGTAATAAAATCGAATTCCTTTATTTCCTCACTGCTTTGTTCAATAGGGTTCTCAAATTCACAATATGGGCAAACCTGAGCATTGGTGCCGGGGGTGAATTCCATTTTTGCCCCGCATTGTTTGCAATTGAATGTCTGGTGTTTTTTTTCAGCCATGTATGGATAATCCGTTTTTTGACGCTTCTTTTTTTTGAAAGTAAACCCCCAATATAATATTGGGGGGAAATTTTAGTTTATTGTGGCGGCAATGGCGGTGGAATAGTATTATCGAAAAGGCCGGCAGTTTCAGCAACTTCTGATGCGGCGGTCCATTGGGCCATACCTTGTTTCCAGATAAGGGTATCAGGTTTAAACTGTCCTGCGCTGATGTGTTGTTTAAGCACATTAAGGTCAAAAGGACCGGATTGCTGGCCATTGATCGCGATAAAATATTGTGCAGCCTGCGGCAATGGCGGCGGGCTGGACGGCTGTTGCTGATTGGGTTGATTAGTCATGGAGTTGCCCATCTGGTTAGCCATGGCAAAACCCATGCCCATGCCCATACCGCCACCAGCCATGCCACCGGGATTTTTGGCAGCTTCTTCCATGGCGTTAGCGGTATTGTATTGGGTGTATTTGTTAAGATCACCGATGACGCCCATGCTGGAACGTTTGTCCAGAGCTTTTTCGACGGCTTCGGGTAGTGAGATATTTTCGACCAGCATTTTAGTGATGAGTATCCCATACTGGGTAAAATCGTCGGTAATGCGTTTGGTTACAAAATCACCTAATTCATCATAATTGGCTGCTAAGTCCAGGATGGGAATTTTGCTTTCGCCAACAATGTCGGCAAAACGGGAGACGATAAGATTACGCAACTGGTCAGTGATTTCATCAGCGGTGAAATGGCCATCGGTGCCTACGATTTCACGCAGGAATACCGAAGGGTCATCGACTCTGATGGCATAAGTGCCAAACGCCCGGATGCGAACCGGTCCGAATTCCAGGTCGCGCAGCATAATAGGGTGCTTGGTGCCCCATTTCAGGTCGGTGAAACGCCGCATGGAGACGAAATAAACTTCAGCCTTAAATGGAGAGTGAAAGCCATACTTCCAACCCATAAGCGTAGTCAGAATCGGCATATTGTCGGTGCTGAGGGTGTATGACCCAGGCGTAAAAACATCAGCGATCTGGCCCTTATTGCAGAAAATCGCGGTTTGCCCCTCACGAACAATTAATTTAGCACCCATTTTGATTTCATTGTCATAGCGGTCGAAGCGATACAGCATTGTGTCATTACTGCTATCGAGCCATTCGATAATGTCTATGAACTCGCCTCTTAATTTGTCAAAAAAACCCATGATTATTCTCCTGTTATCAATATTTTCCATTCTCGACCAATTTCGAACAATATTATAACATGAAATTTAATAGGTGGCAAGAGTTAATAAAACGGTATTTTAACTGCAGAAAAGGATGTTGCGATTATATAGTTGATACCGCAATACCTGCCGGTATAATTAACTCAGTTGCCCTGACATTAAAAAAAATAGAATACTGGAGATTTCTTATGTTAAATCGAGCTTTAAAAACTATTTGTATGATAATTGCCACATTCGCCGTTGCTAGTGCGGCTGAAGATATTATTGTCGCTGAATTTGAAGGTACAGATTATGGCAACTGGAAAAGCACCGGTGAAGCTTTTGGCCGAGCCCCAGCTAAAGGGACTTTACCATCACAGATGGAAGTGAGCGGCTTTTTAGGTAAAGGTCTGGCCAATTCTTTCAACAAGGGCGATGGTTCAACGGGGACATTAACTTCGACGACCTTTAGCATTGAAAGAGATTATATTAATTTCCTGATTGGCGGTGGAAGTCATCCGGGTAAAACCTGCATTAATCTCCTGGTCGACGGCAAGGTGGAAATGACGGAAACGGGACCCAATGACCGGCCCGGCGGCACCGAAGAGCTGGACTGGGCCAGCTGGGATGTTAAAAAACTCCATGGAAAAAAAGCTCAAATTCAAATTATCGATAATTTCACTGGTGGCTGGGGACATATAAATATTGACCATATCTATCAGAGTGATAAAAGAATGGCAGCTCAAATTCAAAAAGATTTTGTTCGTGAGATTAAATTCCAGAAGAAATATCTTAATTTTCCCGTCAAAAATAGTGCTAAGGGTAGATTAATCAGGTTGAGTATTGATGGCAAGCTATTGCGTGAGTTTACTATTAAGCTGGCCGAAAAAGACCCGGATTTCTGGGTTTTCCTGGATGTTTCAGAATTTAAGAATAAAGTCGGCCAACTGAAAATTGACCAATATCGCCAGGGATGCGGCTTTGATGAAGTTTTCCAGGATGACAGTTTTCCAGGAGCCAATACTGTTTACAAGGAAAAACTGCGTCCACAACTGCACTTTACCGCAATGCGGGGCTGGAACAATGATTCTAACGGCATGATGTATTATGATGGCCAATATCATTTATTCTGGCAGCATAATCCCTTTGGCTGGAACTGGGGCAATATGACCTGGGGCCATGCGGTCAGCCCTGATATGCTGCATTGGCAAGAGCTTGCCACGGCGATTTATCCCGATGAGCTGGGCACGATATATTCCGGTGGCGGTGTTGTAGACCATAATAATACCGCTGGTTTTCAAAATGGCACCGAAAAAACCATGATATGTTTCTATACCTCCGCAGGCGGGACAAACCCCTGGTCGGCTGGAAAGCCTTTCACCCAATCTATGGCATACAGCAATGATCAGGGCCACAGCTGGACAAAATATGAAAAAAATCCCATTGTGGATTTTATTGCTGACGGCAATCGTGACCCCAAGGTTATCTGGCATAAGCCCAGCGAAAAATGGGTGATGGTGCTTTACCTTAAAGACAGCGTGATGCAGTTTCTCACTTCCGATGATCTGAAAAACTGGCAGCCACAGAGCAAACTTAAAAGTTTCCATGAATGTCCAGAACTTTTTGAATTGCCGGTCGATGGCGATATAAACAACATGAAGTGGGTGCTCTATGGCGCTGCCGGCGATTATATGACTGGCCAATTCGATGGCAAAAAGTTCATACCCGATGGCGCTGCGATAAGATTCCAGTATGGCAATTGTTTTTATGCATCTCAGACATTTAGCGATATACCCCAAGATGATGGCAGGCGTATCCAGATAGCCTGGGGGCGGATAAATATGCCAGGGATGCCTTTTAATCAACAGATGCTTTTCCCGGTTTCACTTACCTTGCATAAAACCGAGGCGGGAATAAGAATGTTTGCCAACCCAATTGATGAAATTGCCGGTCTTTATTCCAGTGAAAATAAACTCAAAGATATTGCGATTAATGCCGACCAGACCATCAAGGTAGATTCTGGTAAGCTATTGCATATCAAGGCGGTTTTTGACATTGGCGATGCCAAAGAACTGGGTTTAATTATTAGAGGTATCGCGATTCAATATGATGTCAGCAAACAACTGCTGACCGCCGAAGATTGTCATGGGCCGCTGAAGGCACAAAAAGGTAAAATCACTTTAGAAATCATCGTCGACAGAACCACAATAGAAATTTTCGGAAATAAAGGCCAATTGTATATGCCCGCTCGCAATATTAATGTTGATAATAAAGATGATATCGAGATTTTCAGCAAAGGCGGGACCTGTAAAGTAGATTCACTTGAGGTCAATCATTTGAATTCAGTATGGAAATGAAGAATTATCCATAAAGTTTTTATTCATCCCGCAATCGTGTCAGCCACAGGTTAGATTCATTGAGGTAGGTTTTGATTGTCACCTCGATGATATGGGCCGCTTCGGCGGGGTTCTGAGCTTTTAAGGACTGGATCGAATAATAGCGTGCCTGCCACCACTGATATATTTCGCTATCGCTTTGGCGGGCTTTGGTGTTTTGGCGGATTGTCGCCCAAATGCCCCGGGCCTGGTCGTGTTGGCCGATAGCAAAAAAGTACAGACCCTGGCATTGCTGAAACCAGAGATATTGGCTATTGCCACTTTTGAGTTTGTCGATATATTTTGCCGCGGTGTCGGTAAGGTTTTTCTTTGTCTGCAAGTCATCGGTATGGACCGCCTGTATAGCCAGTAGCTGAAGATAAAGCCGCTGAAGCTTGTCAGTGAGCTGCTGACTGATATTAGTCTGCAGGGTATTGTCGATTAATTTGATCGGGTTAGTCAGCCGGGGATTTTGGCCTTGAGCGTGAATAATTTGCCATGGGCCCAGTTCAGCGGCAATAAGGTTCAAGGTCAACTCGGCGGTATTGTTTTGCTGCAGCTGATCGGGACTAAGAGAAGCTAAGAGGTCGATCCCCTGAGAGTATTGCCTGGTATGATTGAGCAGGTGGGCTTTGAAGCTGGCATATTGGCCGTATTGATCGGAGGGAAGCTTTAAGGTATCAATTTGCGCCAGCAGTTTTTTAGCCAGTTTCTGCATCCGGGATTCATCGATTTGATCTGAAATTTCCTGCTGATAGAGACTATAGGCCCGAGAGAATTGTGCCTGGGGAAAAAGTGAATTTGTTTGTTCGACCTGAGCAAAAGCGGCGGCGGCGATTTCGTAGTCACGATGGGCGGCCAGCAGAAAACCGAAACGATAAAAGGTTTCGGAGGTATTGTTGCTACGACTATAGCCAGCGGTAAAACTATTGGATTTACTGTCGAAGCTGCCCTGGGCCAGATGATAGATTGCCAGGGCCTTATCGATGGCTTTATTGTCATTTTGATAGAGCTGCCAGGCCAGTTTATCGGCAAAATCGCCCGGGGCGGCGCTGACATACTGATGGTAGCTGTCCCAGCGGGCCGAGGTGTTTTCCAGCACGAATATTAGATTGTCAGAGGCGGTGGGAAAATCTTTTTGGGCATAATTCAACATGGCTAATTGATAGCAAAAGACATAATAATGGCCGGTGCCTTTCTGGTGGATTTGGCGATATTGATTGCCAAAGGCGGTAATGAATTTTCGGGCCTTATCATCATTATCAAAGCCACGGGCCAATAACATTGATGCCTTGAAACTGTCAAAATCATGGAGGAAGTCTTTGGCAGTTTGCGGATTAGCCACAGCTAAACGATAGAGTTTCCCGCCCAGCAGTTCAGAGATAATCGGGCGCAGTTGCAGGCGGGCCTGGGCAATGGTCTCCAGACTCCTCAGCCAGCACATATCTTCTGTCAACGATTTATTGGCGGCGATAATGCTCAACTGTAGCAGATGACTCTGCAACAGGGCATTCTTTAATATTTGACTATCGTTTTGATCGTTTTCAATCTGGGTAGTCAATAATATTCGGTTGGCCCGGGCCAAATCTCCGGCCAGTTCCTGAAGCTCGCTTGAACTAAGATTTGCCTTTAGCTTTAGCTGAATTGTCAAGAGCAGTTGATCGGGGGCGGGCAATTTTTCGATTGTCTCACGGGCCAGCTGGCGATAGAAATCATTATAGTCTATCAGCTGGATGGCCAATTTACCTTGCCACAGCTGCAGGGGAATTATCGCTTTGGGGTCATTAATAGTTTTGATATTTTTACCGATAGCAATCAGGTCATCACGCAGTTGGGCGAACCTGGCTTTGCCGATGATGAATTGATAATAGTGCAGCTGGGCTTTAAGGGAAGTGGTTTGCTGGGTAAAGCTGGCGAGCTGGTCCCATTGAGCTCGGCTGAAATGCAAATGAAAGTCCGCGGCGGGATAATTATCGATATAGTCTGTCAGAGCCACCAGGGCCTTATCCAGCAGGTTGATTTTTTTTTTGATAGCGGGCAGCTTTTGGCCCAGACGGCTTGAACCATCTGGCATCGCTTCAAAGAGATGGATATATTCCTCAGCAGCCAACCGGGCTAATTCGCGGTTACAGGATGCTATCATCGTCGGCCAGAAATTTATCTGCTCAGGCTTGATGGTATCAAGCAGAAATTGCGGAATTGATTCACCGGCATTTGGTTTAGTATAATGCTCCTGCAGCTTTGCCAGAGTCTGATCATAGGAAACCTGGCCCCAGAGTATAGTCGGAATTAATAATATGATGATTATTGTCATGCAACGCGGCATTATCGGTTGTCCTTAGCGAATGGGTATTAATTACCCATGGAAAAAATTATTTTCGTCAGGCCAATACTTCTGAGCATATCATAAGCCTTTTCGGTATCCTGCCAGCGGGTATCAGTCAAAAAGATCAGTTGAACCGGGTCATTAATATTTCTACCAGAATCTTTCAGCAGGCCTTTAAGCTCTTGGGCCGCCTGGCTAAAGCCGGCAGTGCGATTATCCGGTTCGATGGTCAATGCCAGTTGTCCGGCCAGCTCGATATGACATTTATTATCAGCGGCGGTTCGCACGATAACTGTCAGCGGTTCCAGTTCCATTATCTCGCTGCGGGTAACTGCCTTAGGTAGCTGGCTGGGCAGAAAACCTTCGGCCCGGCGGAAATTAGCCGATAACAGAAAGAACACCAGCAGTAAAAAAACCACATCAATCATAGCCACCATCCGCAGGCGAATAGGCTCACGGTGATGATGATTCTTAATTCTAAGCTTTCTGGGCATTGTTTTATATCTTACAGATAAATTAGCAGTAATATTAAAACAGCTATTATAACCTGAAAACAAACTAAGGCAAACATTTTAGCCATTAAAAAAAAGATGGTGAGCGAGTTTATTTAGTGGCAGAGTTATGCGGCGTGTTTTTGGATGCCCCAATAAAAGGAGTTAGGTTTGGCGATACAGGTGATGTTCGCTTAGGCTCTACGCCACCATCTTTTAGAATCTTCTTAAACTTTGGGGTAAATAATTTATCACAATCGTGGATTAGATATTTTTTATTTTTGAGGAAGCCATCAAATTCATCAGTCAAATTCCTGGCCATTTGTTCCATCCATGGGCCGTTGGGATTGTGGGAGATGCCTGCGATCTCTACTTTACGGGTTGAGTAATCAATAACAGTCAAAACCATATATCTTGTCAAACCAGCAAGGGTATAAACTTCAACTGTGAAAAAATCAATTGCAGAGAGAGATTCCCAATGATTGCGAATAAAGTCATTCCAGGTGGTTTTATTTTTTCTTTCGGGACTGGGTTCAATACCATGATTTTTCATAATCTTAGCTATTGTGGCCTTGAGGCCTTATATCCCAGGTATTTCAATTACCCTGAAATCCTCAAATAGCCCAACCAGGATTCTGTCTGGCGATCTTTACGATTAACTTCTCAAGCTCCTCAGATATCCCTGGACGGCCAGGTTTTCGTTGTTTGGAACCATCATATTTTTTGGCAATCAGTTTGCGATGCCAGCCCAAGAGCGTGTTGGGCGTAAAAAGCCCACAGACCTCCGCCAAAGCCTTCCGCCCTATCTTCTTAGCTGCTACTGTCAATCTCCTACGTCGGGCGTCATTCAAGATAATTTTTTTCTTGCCTATTGTTTCACGCAAGACCTTATTCTCAGTTTTTAAATACTCGATCACATCCTGCTGCTGCCGATTGATCCAGCCTGCTAGCATCAATAGCAGGACCAGTTGCGGTTTTATTAGCATTAACATTTTCCTTATTCATTGAAGTTCAAGTTGTATTCTTTGTTCTTCGGCGAAAAAAATTGGTGGCTTAAGCAAATTATTGCAGTTATGCCTTTTCCATAACCGCTCACTTCAAAGGCTCTTTATCAATACAGCGTTATGGCGATTTGCCACTCGCTCCTGTCAGCCAACGGCGTCAGGCCAAAATATCCATAATCTGTATATCTCGATAAGCTCAGTTCTCCCCAGAAACTTCACTTATCTTCGTGGCACACATTTCTACACAGCAAATCTTTTAATACCGAGATATTGGTAAACATAATGGCAAGATAGTCTCCCTGCTCCGGACGATTTCCGCATGGACTAAAGACACTATAAGGAATATCGAGTTGCTCCATAAGCTCGATAATAGCCTGACAGGGTTGACCTTCCCACAGCATTATCGCCTGAGGATGGTCTTTGAACCACTCAGTGAGCTTTAGCACCTGATCCTCATTGGGCATCTGGTCGGGTTCCCAGTGTAAGCTGGTCAGGTCGATTTTATACCTGCTGGCCAGATAATTGTATACCGGGTGCGAAGCAATAAATGGTCGGGAACTCTTGCCGGAAAAAACAGCCTGAAGTGCTTCGTCAAGTTTTCGCAGGTCATTTTCCAGAGCATTATAATTATTCTGTAATTCGACTTTCTTTTCCGGAAAAAGTTCCTGCAAAGCAAGGTGAACCGCCTGGGCATGCTCAATAGCCAGAATAGGGTCCAGCCAGGTATTGAAATCTATCATACCATGCTCATGGGCTCCTTGAGGACCATGGCTATGAACCATGGTATTATCGTTTTTCAGATATTGATCACTAAAGGCAACAGAGGTATTTACCGTCCTTGTTGGTGGAAGTGATGACTTTGCGACCCATTTGGCATAGCCAGCACCATTAAGCAAGATCATATCTGCCTTTTGAAAATCTTCAAGATCTGCCTGATCAGGCTGCCAGAATGCCGGATCAATATCAGCTGGAACCGGCAAAACCACTTGGACATTATCTCCCGCTATGCGAGTAGCAAAATAGTAAAGGGGATAATTAACAGTATAAACAACTGGAACTAAAATATCACTACCTTCATCTACAGGTTTCGGCATATCAGAGTTCTTGTCACAACCCGAAACAAAAAATTTCAAACCTAAAAATATTGATATAACTGCAACCATCGTTATTGTTTTGTAAATATTCATAATTTAACCTTTCATTCAGACTATAACTGTTTAAATAACACCAAAAATAATATTCAACCATCCGGGTAAATATATAGAAGTAATATATGACAACAGTAATGCCAGCAGCAGTGCCAGCGTGAAAACTATAATCATCTCGATAGTCTCAAGCCAAAAAATAGTGCCCCGGCTACAGCCTATATAAAACATGGTCTTCATTTCCGACTGCCGCAACCTGATAGAAAGTAAAACCACCAGCGACAACAACATGCCAGTTGAAAACGATACCATCAGCACATTGGCATCAAAAAATCGCTTGATTTTTAATATCATTGCAAATAGCTCACTTACTACCATCTCAGGTTTCAGTAACTGCAGTCCTAAACTGACATCCTGATAACGACCTGCCAGTAAAGCCGCCGATTTATCATTAACCGGTAGGCAAATAATTGCCGTCAGAGGAAAGTTGCCTGGTTCGCCATGAAAATGGAAATTATCGATATTATCCGCCGTGATTTGCATATAATGTTTTAAGCCTGAACTGGCTACAACATTGCCAGCATCCTGGCTTAAAATGACAGATTTATCCTTCAATTGTGTTACATCATCATGGCCATGGCCTAAGCCCTGAATGACCCATGATGTTTTGACATCAACAAAAATTGCCTGGTCGTCAACGGTACCAGACTCTTCCAAAATACCACAAACATGCATATTCAATGGATATTCACCGGCAAGATCAAAAGGATTTACCGGGTCAGACATTAAAGTATCACCCGGATGCAAGCCCAGCTCACCAGCTGCATCTGCACCCAGTACACAATCTCCCAGCATACTAAAACAATGCCCATCAGCAATATTCAAATCACGAAACTCGAAAAATTCGATAGTGGTCCCTACTATGGGGAAATCACGCGCAGTAAACATACAATGCAAAGGGATAGCTTTAGCCAGCCTACTGCTATTGACTGTCTGCATTTCATTCATAGTCAATCCTGCCAAAGCCTCTGCACGGAAATAAAGAGCATGAAATACCAGATCAAAACGATTCCCACGCGGGCCAATGACCAGAGGAGTAGAATGTGCTCTTGCGTTAAGCTGAACCTGATAATCATCAACCAGAATATATATAGCCAGAGGAAGATATATTGTCAGCATGACACTAAAAATCATTCACAGCCATCCCATATGAGGTGGGGCTAAAACTAAATATTTCAAAATAGCGGGATATGAGTTACACTGTAGTTA
>JAEIOG010000107.1 GCA_016342495.1 Phycisphaerae bacterium | reverse complement strand
CATTGCCCAGATTATAAACGAAAAGCTGGAATTATTCACTTGTAAAAAGAACTAATTATTTATGCAACAGGCTCAAAAGCCCTGGGCATAGGCCCAAGGCTAGCGATAGTTGTCTTATTTTATATTTTATGAGATGGGAAACTTAGCATTATTTTTTTGAAATTTTCACTAATACCACTCCATGGGCCGGAACTTTAACGGTATAGCTCTTATCAGAGCTGGCCATATCCTTCTGCCGCCACAGGTCACGGACAGTGTGATCACCTTTAATCTTCAGGTCAGACCATTTAACGGTAATTTCCTGTGGTTCAAAGCCATCCAGATTGAAAAGTCCAACCGCCTGAGAGCCATCTTCCATATCCTTGGCCCAGATTTGTTTATTGTCATCTACCACGATTCTCTGGGCCTGATCGCCCAGTGGGTCCTGATTGACATCCAGCACTTCATCATTGGTCAGCAGGCTGATTGTGAATTCATCCATGTCAGTCATATCACAACCGATTAACAATGGCGCTGACAGCAGACACCACAGGCTTATATGAGTATATTGTTCATCCGGGGTAAGGCGGGTCGGATGCAAATTCGGGCCCCAGCCCACTTTGCCGACAATCAGCATATCAGGATCATTCCAATGGCCCGGTTTAGCTGCGGCATAGCGATCATGTTGCGAAAAACCAATACCATAAAGACTGCTCCAGCTATCGACAATATCGCCGGTGGTGCGCCAGCAGTTACCGTTCATTTCTTCGCCCCATTTGTGCACATCACCCCAGCCATATTGGCAGATACTGTAAACTATATCACGATCAACTTTTGCCAGGGCATCCCGCATAACTTCATAGGGAAGTTTCAATTCTTCCAATGTTTGATTGCCAGAGACATGGCCATAGCCACACCAGTCATATTTGAGATAATCAAAGCCCCAGTCAGCAAAAATCTGGGCATCCTGCTGCTCATATTTCCATGATCCGACATAATGTTGACAAGTCCAGGGACCCGGTGAAATATAAAGACCGGCTTTTAAGCCCAGACCGTGAATATAATCAGTTAAGGCAACCATATTAGGAAAATCCTTATTAGGTAAAAGATTACCATCTTCATCACGAGCAGGCCCACCCAGCCTTTCATCAGTCGATGTCATAGGTATATGCCAGCCCTGCTTGGAAAAATCAGCCTTATCAGCATTTGCGGTATTTAATTTACGCATCCAGCAGTCATCTATATTGACATAAGACCAGCCATGATTGACTAAACCGGAATCAACGATAGATTTTGCCGCCGCCCGAATCTTATTATCATCAACGGCACGGGCCCAGCAGTTCCAGCTGTTCCATCCCATCGGCGGGGTCAGACATATTGTATCGCCAACGACGATACGGAACTTACGTTCTGACTTACCTAAGACATTGACCGCCATAAGTTTAACTTCATATTGGCCTGGTTTATCAAGTTTGCCGGTTATCCGCCCAGTCTTAGCGTTTAAGGTCAGGCCTCCCGGGAGATTTTCAGCGGCAAATGTCATTGGCCGATTACCTGTTGCGGTAACAGTAAACAAAAACGGGCTGCCGGGCTTGACACCAAAGACCTTGGGGCCGGTAATCTTAGCTTCGGGCCCGGGTTTAGGAGTTAAAATATAAGGCTTGGGCCGTGGAAGGTCAACGGCGACCGGGTCAACTCCTGCCACTTCAAAATAAGCATTAGCCCAGTTGGCATGATCATAGAAATTGCTCTCGCCGGCTTCATCAACCATCAATCGCAATTCATCTATGCCGCTTATATCCAGATTAATTTCTTTTGGGTCATCCTTAGTCTGCATCACCCCGGATTTATACAGAGTCTTCTTATCGCCAATAACAATAAATTCAACCGATCCCACCTTATCGCCAACTTCATCATCAGCACCAACAGTTGCGACAAAACGCTTGGCTGCCTTATTAAGCTTTACAATAAAACAACCCGAAGCATGAGTACCGAGACCCCGGTTGAATTGCTTGCCATTGATAGTCATTACATTGCCATCAATAGATTTATTCACCTGGGTTGTCCCCCAGCCGGAAATAGCCTTGCTGACATCCAGTTCATCCAGCCATACCTTATGCAGTTTTTGAACTTTAGCTGGCTGTAATTGGACAGCTTCTTCGGTCTTTTCAATTGGTTTCGGTGTTCCTTCATTCATTTTCGTACATCCATTGCTAAAATTAATCATTGCCAGAACAGCTAACGCCGCTATACATTTAATCATAACCTTCATAAAAGGACTCCTAAATATTATTTTATGCTTTTTCCCATATTACAGGCCTTATATTACCTTAAAAAACTATCGTTGACAATCCGCTAAATGTGATATATATATACAATAAGTGATATTCATTAACTTTGAAGCAACCCTGAAACTAAACAATGCTATTATTAAGGATTTATTAAGATGAAAATTCCTCACGAACTCAAAAGCCAGCATTGCGCTATCTTAAACACGACAAGCCCACTCAATAACTGCTTCAAGCCATTATTCGTTGGCATGGATATCGTCTCTGACCCGCAAAAATACCATTACAATGGTGCATTTCGTGACTTTGACAACCCCCATACAATCTTCCAATACACCCTTGATGGCTCTGGCAGAATATCATATCAGGGAATCGAATATGACCTGCCCTGTGGCTATGCCTTCTTCTGCAATTCCCATGACCCCGATATCGTTTATTATTACCCCGCGGAAAACGATAAACCCTGGAAGCTGTTATTTGTAACCTTTGACAATATGATAACCCTTGCCGATGAAATGCTCCAGCGTTTTGGCCCGATATATAAAATCCCTGAACAATCCGAATCTATCAAAGAAATCAAACTCAAATTGCAACAGAAAACCACCCATATCGATCTGAACCCAGCCAAAGGCTTCAGGCTCGCCACCACAATTATTAACAGCCTGCTCGACAGTGTTTTTATCAGCTCCGAAACCGACACCCATAGCAATATTATCAATAATGCCCTGAACTATATCATAGCCAACATCCATCAGGCCCTTAGCGTCGAACAAATCGCCGAACACCTCGATATCAGCCGCGAACATCTGGCCAGAGTTTTCCGCAAAGAACTTGATTCATCTCCGCTATACTTCATAAATATCACCAAGATGCGGCATGCCGGAAAATTACTGCGAACAACCAGCCTCAATATCAAAGAAATTGCTAATGCCACCGGCTATCACAATACCAGCCAATTCGCCAGACTTTTCCGCAGAATTACCAATATGTCCCCCACCGATTTCCGTAACGCCCAAGGCCGACCTATTTTCTAACAACTCAATTCCACCCCACCTATTAAATAAAAAAAGCTTCAATATCAATCGAAGCTTTTAATCTTTATTCAGTTATTCCGTTTTCGCTTTCACCGGCTTGGGTGGCTCGCGTGAATCATTGGCCTTCCTCACTGCCACATCATCGCTGCCCACATAAACCATCAAGCCCCGTGGACATTTACCCGTTGCCTTCTGACGCGATTCTTCATCGGGATATTTTTCATAATCTATTTTCGCCAAACCATTATCCATAAAGAACGAATCGCCACCCATCTTCACACAAAGCGTACAGCCAATACAGCCAACCTTGCAATAGCCTCGCACTTCCTTAGGCTTATCATGCGAAGAACAAGCCATCACCAGAATCGGATCTTCTACAATAGCGGTTAAACTTATAATATTACGCGGACATGCCTTCACGCAGGCACCGCAGCCCACACATTTATTATAATCGACAACCGCCAGACCCTCGATAACATGAATTGCGTCAAATTCACAAACCGCCTGACAATCACCCCCGCCCAGACAGCCATAAGAACATCCCATATTATCAGGAATAATCGTCCGTTCAGCACAGCCGGCAATACCGAGGTATTGTGTACTGTTAATCATATCATCACTATGGGCCGAACAATGCACCACTGCCCTGTTAGGAGCCGATGCCGTTGCTTCTATACCCATTATTTCAGCCATCGCATGAACCAAAGCATCGCCGCCCGGCCCGCATCGCCCTATCAGCCCATGATCTTTAACTACCCCTTCGGCATAAGCACTACAACCGGCTAAGCCACACCCGCCGCAATTAGCACCCGGCAGCACCGCTTCAATCGCCTCAACCATCGGGTCACGTTCAACTTTCAACTTAGCGTTGGCTATCGTCAAAATAATCACAAAGAACAACCCGGTAAGCAACAATGTCGCCCCAGATGTCAATATCGCACCCAAATCCAATTCTGCTATTATCATTTCCAACATAAAAAATCCAAATATACCGATGGGCTATGCCCATGCCAATTAAACCCCGTCGCAAAGCGACACCTAAATTCTCAATTCTCAATGACTTCCTATTCCGGTAAAGCCCATAAACGCCAAGGTCATAATCCCCGCGGTTATCAGCGTTATCCCGGCCCCTTTCAGAGCATCAGGCACATCGGCCCATTCCAGATTTTCTCTTATTCCGCCCATCATACAGATAACTAAAGTAAAGCCAACTCCGCCGCCAAAGCTGGCTACCAGTGCCTTAATAAAACTGTAGTTATTCATATCGATCAGCAGACAGGTTCCCAGAATCGCGCAATTGGTAGTAATCAAAGCCAGAAAAATACCAAAGCTTTCATACAATGGCGGAAAAAACTTCCGCAAATACATTTCCACCAGCTGCACCATTGACGCGATCACCATAATAAATGCGATATATTTCAAATAATCCATACCAATTGGCCTCAGCACCATATTATTGATAATCCAGGTCAGCGCCCCGCTGATAGTAATAACAAAAGTTACCGCACAGCCCATACCAAAAGCCATATCAAGTTTACGCGAAACACCAATAAAGGGGCATATCCCCAAAAACTTGGTCAAAACCAGATTATTGATAATCGCTACCGAAATAAACAGAAGAACTAATTCCATTTTCTTATACCTTACTATTTATGTGGGCCACACCCACGCTAATCAAAACATTCTTTTCGACAGGATAACAGGATGAACAGGATTTTTTTGTTGGCTTTTATACGATTTATCATTTAGCTAAACGATTTATACGCATAATAAGAGATTAAAAATCTTTTTTCTTATCCTGTATATCCTGTTATCCTAACTTATAATATTCACATGCAAACACTTTTATGTTTACGTTTTATTTCTACTTTTTCCGGGCCAAAATTAATTAACAGGCCTATTTTTTTGCCAGTTGAAACCAAATAATTAACCAGTTGCACTTCATGCGATTTATGCACAGCAATAGCTGACTTAAGTTCAACTATTATCATATCATTTACAATTATATCCGCAATAAAATTGCCTACTTCATGTCCATCATAACTGACTTTTATAGGATATTGAAATTCGCAGTATAAACCTACTTTATCAAGCTCGATCTTCATGCATTTTTCATATACAGATTCAAGATAGCCATAGCCCATCTTGTCATATACATTATATGCAGCACCTATTATCTTCTCAGTTAATTCTTCGTACAACATGATTTTTCGGCAGGATGAACAGGATTTTTTTGTTGGCTTTTATACGATTTATCATTTCGCTAAACGATTTATACGCATAATAAGAGATTAAAAATCTTTTTTCTTATCCTGTATATCCTGTTATCCTGTCTAATAATATTCTTATTTTTTGTTGAAAAAGTGATTACTTATCCCCAGCAGCAATCCAAGAGCAATAAACGCCCCAGCTGGCAACTTCATAACCAATAAAGGGTCATAACCACTTGGCAACACCGAAATCTCAAATAACTTACCATCTGCCAGTAATTCTCGCACCGTTGCCAGCACACATAAGCCAAAGGTAAAACCAAGTCCCATCCCAAAAGCGTCGGCTATACTGGTCCCCACCGGCTTGCGGCTGGCACAGGCTTCGGCCCTGCCGATAATCAGACAATTCACAATAATCAAAGGCACAAATGGCCCCAGTGTATCTGACATCTCCGGCAAATACGCCTTCAAAATCAAGTCCGCAATCGTCACAAATGTTGCGATTGTCAGAGTAAACATCAATATACGCAAATGGGGCTGAATAATATTCCGCATCAGTGACACCACAATATTCGCACATATCAGCACAAACATGGTTGCCATCCCCATCGTCAGCGCTGGCTTTAATGCCACCGTCACCGCCAGTACCGGGCACATCCCCAGCAACTGCCGAAAAATTGGATTCTCCGCCCAAAGCCCTCGCACAAAATGCCGCGCCGCTTCAGATTTACTTTTCAATTCATTATCTGCCATATCTATTCCTTGATTGGATTGGCTATGCCCAGGCTAATTAAAACAACCATGAGCAAAGCGAATCCTGAAACTTTTTACTTATTTAAAAGCTTAACCATTTGTTTCTTAGCGCCATTAACTATCACAATCACCGCTTCAGAGGTAACTGTCGAACCGCTGATTGTCACCACCTGTTCATCTTTCAGATGTTTATCGGCAATATTATCATCAGCCCTCACCAGCACCTTATCAATCGGTTTATTAATAAAACGATCCTTATAATACAAATCGGGCCTGTACTTGCCTTCTTTATCTTCCAGCGTTATCTGGTCGCCAAAACCCGGCGTCTCCGCCGACTTCATTACCGCAAAACCTTTTAGCATATCGAGTCCAGCATTAAAGCCAACCAGCAAATCAATATTTTCGGCAAAGCCCGGCCCCGTCCAGATCAATGCATAACCATCGACCTGCCCGCCCTTTTTGGCCACAAAATAAATCGGTTCGGCATCTTCTGCCGCCCCTTCTGCTTTGACACCTTCAAAACTGCAATCCTGGCCAAACAGTTTTTCCAGCATCCCATCGCGTTTATCAATCTTATTCTGTTTGATCTTACCAGCCAACGCCATATTAACCGCCGACACCAGTAAACCAAAACACAATGCCGACACTAATGCCAGCCACGATTTTTTCATAAATTCATTAAGCATTTTTCACATGTCCTCCCAATGGCATAGGTCTGGTACAGCGATCCAGCAATGGCGTCAACATATTCATTATCAATACCGCGTACATCACACCTTCGGGCAATGCCCCAAACAATCGAATAATCATAATTAAAGCACCGACGCCCAAACCAAAAATAAATCGACCTTTTCGACTCAGCGGGCACGTCACCGGATCAGTTGCGATAAAAAACGCACACATCATCAACCCCCCAGCTCCCCAATGAGCTATCGGATTCATGTTGGCTATCGGATTCACCCACCAGGCAATCAATGCAATAACCCCTGATGACAATAATACCCCTAACGGTATACGCCAGGTAATTGTCCGGCGAACCAAAAGGAACAAACCACCTATCAGCCATGCTATCGCTGAAGTCTCACCTGCCGACCCTCGTTCACTACCCATAAGTGTCGATATGGTATCCTTATAAGATTTTGAATCTCTTTCTTTTTTCAATTCTTTTTTGGTGGCATCATAGGCATCTTCTGCGGCATGTTCTGCCACGCGATATACTTCCTGGGCCACTGCCAGTTCTTCGCCAACAATCCCGCTTTCCTCTGCGTCATGCAATACCGCACGAGCTTCGGCTATTGCCGTATCATGCGCCCGCTTGCTCTTTTTATAGGCTTTGCGAAGTGAATCATCTTCTTTTAGTAAAGTCGCCCCGGTCAATGGCAAAGTAGCCCCTGAAACAACAGCTACTTCTTCCACAGCCGATTCTTCGCTGCCATCGGCCGCACACAATTGAACCGTTTGACTTATCTGTTCCTGACTCCATAAAGCTCTCTCAGCTTTGTCCTGATCCGCCGTAAAAACCCACGTCGTCATCGCACTGCCAAAGGCCGCCATCAAAAAAGCACGCCCTACCATTGCCGGATTAAAAATATTACTTCCCAACCCGCCAAAGAGCATCTTGGCGATTCCAATTGCCACAAACGTACCCAAAACACACTTCCACCAAACCAGTGTCGCTGGCAATGATAAACCCAATATAATCGCGGTTACCAATGCACTACCATCAAAATGGGTTTTGGCTTTTTTCCGCACTGCGTTAAATATATATTCCGTAGCTATCGCCGAAACGATGCAACTAAGCAATACAATTAACGCCCTTTCACGGAAATGATACAAAGCCACACCAATCGCCGGTATCATGCCTATACAAACCTCATACATCACCCGTTTAGAGCTACTCGGCTCCACCAGGTGTGGCGACGATGACACCACAAACATCTTTTCTTTTACTTCTTCTGTCATTTACTTTCTCAAGGTAGGGTGGGCCCCGCCCACGCTGATAAAAACCGTCGCCAAAGCGACACCTAATTTTTTTAAAATTTGCATTTACCGCAGGTAAATACCGCAACTTTTCACTTTTAACTGTTAGTTTTTAACTTTTGACTTATTACCCCATCTGCCGCACAGCAATCTTACCTGTCCGGATATATTGCAATAATGGAATCTGCGAAGGACATATAAACACGCAACATCCACAATCACAGCAAGCCATAATATCATTTTCTTTGGCCATCTCAATATTTCTCGCCTTCACCGCATGGGCTATCTTCGTCGGCACCAGGTTCAGTGGACAAACATCCACGCATCGGCTGCAACGAATACACGCTGTAGGCTCGGCTTTCAAATATTCCGCCGCGGTCATCACCGTAATACCGGATGTCCCCTTCAAAATTGGAATATCCAGCCGCGATGTCGTTGGCCCCATCATCGGACCACCCAGCAACACCTTCTCAGCTTCATCATTCAAACCACCGGAAAATTCTATCAAATCACTTAACAGCATCCCAACCGGCACTACAAAATTACCCGGATTATTCAAACCCTTACCGGTCAATGTAACAATACGTTCGGTCAAAGCCCGCCCCTGCGTCACCGCCCAGGCAATTGCCGCCGCCGTCCCGACATTACATACCACAACCCCAACATCCAATGGCAGCCCACCAGTTGGCACTACACGTTTGGTCAGGGCATTTACCAACTGACGCTCGGCACCTTGGGGATATTTTGTCTTACAGCTGGCTATCTGCAAATTATCATAACCTTCTATTGCCTTCAGCATCACTTCAATCGCATCAGGTTTATTGTCTTCTATACCAATAACACCTTTGCTCGCCCCGGTAGCTTTCACCACCAAAGCCAGCCCTGCGACAATACTGTCGGCTGCCTCCAGCATCAAACGATGGTCACTAGTCAGATATGGCTCACATTCGCAACCATTCAGCAAAACCGTAGTAACCGGCTTTTGAGGGTTGCGTGCCAGCTTCACCGCTGTCGGAAACGCCGCCCCGCCCATACCTACGATACCAGCAGCATTAACAGCCTTTTCGATCTGTTCATATTCATACTTGTCCAGCTCAAACTTATCCGGCAATTTCTGCCATTGCGATGTTTTGTGCCCACCTTGACCAACAGTAATAACCACAGACTGGACTTTACTGCCATTAGGGTGTGGCATATCTGCTATCTTGGCAACCACCCCATTTACCGGGCTATGCACCGGTGCACTGACAAATGCCTCAGACTCCCCAACCACCTGCCCAACAGTCACTTCCTGACCTTTTTCTACTACAGGCTTACACGGAGCGCCGATATGTTGGCTCATCGGAACAACTACCGTTGCCCCGGCTTCCAGTTCAACAGCCATACATTGTAAGGCTTCGGTCATCTTTCGGTGTGGCGGGTGAATGCCCCGCGGAAATGTACAATTCTCTATTATCTTGCTTAATGCCAACTTATTTATCTCTTACTAAGAACTTAATATATCAGGACGCCGATCAATATCGACTACCAGTTTCTGATTTGAACATTACGAGCTATTACTATCAACGTAAACGAGTTAAAACGTTCAAGGCAATGAATTTAACTACTTTTTTAGCAAAATGCAACCGTTTTTTTTACAATTCACCCACTTATTACAACCTAAAGCTGTGATTTTCGTAACAAACCCAGTCCCCCTCATTTCTCCACACCCTGTAGAGACAAGGCATGCCTTGTCTCCCCCCCAAAAAAAACGCTAACCCTATCCTTGCCCTACCCACACTAACACCGTAGCTATAATGCGCCGGGTGCCTAACATATATCCGGCCACATCATCACAATGGTAGAGACATTGCATGCAACGTCTCATTACACCACGGTAGCCTCGTCCGACAGGGTGTCCTTGGTCTGCGCAGCAGGTGCGATAGTCAATCCGTCTCAAACTTAAAACTGCCCTAAACCACTACCTCGGCCACGAATCATTATCTATTGCCAGCCAGCATGGCAGTATTTTACAAAGTAAAGCAATATATAACGTGGAGCGCCAGCGACACGACGAATACCAATAGCCCGCCAATCCAGGTGCCAGCCAAGCTTGGGCAGAGCTACTATGCCCAAGCTGCTTAAAATCTCTCATGCTTTATATTAAGGGTATCTCTAATAATTGCTTTTGAACTGAGAGTAGAAGATTTTTTTGGATAACAAGGAACAAAGAATCGTACATATTTGTAGATATTCGCGGTTTTTTGTTCCGCAGTTCAGCCGGGAAAAAATTCGCTCTCAGGCAAAATTGAATTTTTAGAGGTTCCCTTAATATCAAATTCATGCTTAGATTTATTAAACACAATACTTTAAATCACCAAATGCTTGTAACATTTTAGCGACCTGAAGCACCCGGCGTTAATTAGCCAACAAACAGCTGGTAGCGGTAGCGCCCAGCTAAAAAACGCAAATTGTGGTTTAACGCCGAAATTACTTTAATCATCATGAAATATGGCATAACGCCTTAGTCACGTAGTCACGTAGCCAATATGGAACGACTCCGAGATTTGGGTATAAATCAGTGACACCATATCACTGAAATAGCTAAACACATGTTTAACAGCGTAGATTAAATCGAGTGCTCGAAACAGAGCCGAGACACAAATCAAGGATTCATTCCATATTGTCTACATGGCTGATTTTCTTCTTGAAATACCACTCAGAAAAGGTTAAAAACATACTGAAGTTATAAGTGGATATGTCCAATTCATGCTGAACCAATTTAGTTTCAGGTATTTAGCGAAAAAGGTAAAGATTTTTTTCAATGATTGACACAGATCAAAATCTAAAAGAATATGATTATAAGGCCTTACATACCCTCTCTTTGGAGAGAGGACATGTAAGGGCATCGTCAAAGATGCAAGCAAAAAAAATTCTTAAAAAACATGGTTATCGTTGGTTTTCTTTATGGCAGCACGGGGCAACTCCTTGTTGGTACTGGGATCCAATTAATCCAGGAGAGACCGGTGGAGTAGCTATCCCATTTGTCTTAAAAAAGAAAGAGATAGGGAATACTGTTACTTATGGACACTCAAGGGTATGGCCCATTATTATTTCATTGATAACAGCCTCTCTATCGGGCGCATTGCTTTGGGTACTATTTTGTGATTATGACAATATTTATGACGGCTTTTTATGGAAAATATTAGTCTCATTTATATTGTTGCTTGGGCTTATTACGGGAGTGTCAAATTTTGCGATTATTGTTGATAAGGTAGAAAAAAAATCATTATATCCAAATCTATCTTAAATAGGTTATTTTTCACCAGAAGTTATCATGCAGGCCAAATTGATAAAATTATTCTTTCATATGAAAAAATCCATGATTCAGATACGACTTATAGCCTCTATCTTGTTTGTATGTGTTTAGGAGATATCGACATTCAATTGGTAGCAAGCACTTCAAAAGAAAAAATATTTAATTGGGCAAAAGACATCAGTAGCTATCTTAATGTGCCTTTTGTGACTTGTTAGGCAAAAATGCATTTGCGCCGCCCCCATGGCCTTCCATAAATCTTAATATTTATCCGCCGGGAAATAGTCACGTAGGATGGGCAGCTTCTGCCCATGCTGATAAAATCGCAATGAGCAAAGCCAATACCGCATCTTCCTCTCTTTCTATCCTACTCTCTTACTTCTCTCCCCCCCATCAACAAAAAAAGCTCCCAGATCAAAAAGACCCGGAAGCTTATCTTATAAAAACTTCTGGCGCAGGCAAAACCCACAACTTTTCGCCATTAACTTAATTTCATTCATGTTCAAATTCATCTACCGAATTATCATCATCAACTTCATCATTAAATTCATCATCGTATGGCTTAATATCGATCCTGTCCATAAACCCTTCCAGCTTACGGGCTCGCACTGGATGCTGCAATTTACGAATCGCTTTGGCCTCAACCTGCCTTACACGTTCACGGGTAACCTTGAAAATCTTTCCGACTTCTTCCAGCGTATAAGTATAGCCATCGCCAATACCATAACGCAGCTTAATAATTTCACGTTCACGATAGGTCAAAGTCTGCAATACCTGTTCGATACGGTCCTTGAGCATCTCCTGAGTCGCTGCCGCAACTGGTGATTCTGCCGCGTCATCTTCAATAAAATCGCCAAAATAACTGTCTTCGCTTTCGCCCACCGGACGATCCAGACTAATAGGATGGCGGGAAATCTTCATCACCCGGCGAACCTCAGTTACCGGCATACCTGCGGTCTCTGCAATCTCTTCGATACTGGGCTCAACACCCATTTCCTGTTGCAGTTTCTTACTGATATTACGCAAACGACTCATCGTCTCGATCATATGCACCGGTATACGAATCGTCCGGGCATGATCCGCTATCGCACGGGTAATCGCCTGACGAATCCACCAGGTCGCATATGTACTAAACTTATAACCACGCTTATATTCATATTTATCCACCGCACGCATCAAACCGGTATTGCCTTCCTGAATAATATCCAGAAAACTCAAACCACGGTTACGATATTTCTTGGCAATCGAAACCACCAGACGCAAATTAGCCCCCGAAAGTTTTCGCTTGGCTGTTTCATATTCGCTATGAACACGTTTGGTCTTGCGGCAGCGAACATGCAATTGATCTTTGTGCTCCAAGAGCATATCGGTAATGCCGGTCAGCTCATCTTCAACCACAAAAACATCTTCGTCATTTAACCCATATTTTTCTGGATCTTCCAGTTGTCTGCTCAATTCTTCCATTTTCTGAGTCAAACTATCCAGCTTGGTCATCATCGGAGTTATCCGACTGGTACGAAGTGCCAACTCTTCCAGCAATACCGCACCTCGACGACGACGATGACGGATACTCAAACGCAATTCTGCCAACTTGGGATCACCTTCATCCAGATCTTTCATCTTTTCCCATTCAACACTATTACATTCCAGAATCTTCTTGATTGTTGCAATGTTGGTCGGGATACGTTTGCTCACCGATGCCTTTGCTGTTGGGTCTGCCGTGGAAATTCGCATCGTGCGGTCAAATGGCAGTGTCCCTTCAGATACCTGTTCAAGGATATTAATAGCTCTTTCCATACAATAATCATTTTCTAAAACGCGACGACGAAATGCCATTCGGGCTAATTCGATTTTACGCGCTAATGATATTTCCTGTTCACGGGTCAGCAATGGTATCTCACCCATCTGAGTCAGATACATCCGGACCGGATCATCGATTCGCTGTTCAACAACTATTAATTCGCCATCGTCCTTGCCAGTGCTATCTACATCACCATCTTCGTCATTTTCACGCTTTTCCAGTTCTTCTTCATCCAGAAGTTCAACACCCATGTCGTCAAGGGTCATCAACAAACTATCCAAACGGTCCGGAGAAATAGTCTCATCCGGCAACTCGTCATTCATTTCTTCATAAGTGATATAACCGCGATCCTTGCCTTTTTCGATCAAAGTCTTTAAACTTTCTTCCATAAGACTTACTGGCTTGGTTGACGCGGCTGCCTCGGTTGCGGGCTGTTCTTTTTTCTGCTTTGGTTCTTTGGTCAATTTAAACTCCAACGTTTATTTTTTTGACTGCTTTACAGTCACACTTACCATATTCTACAACTTTTTCTTGCTCCGACTATGCAAGTCGCGAAGCCTTTCCTGAATCTGTGCCATCGAGTCATCGACATCACTTTGCCCTATCGCCAGTTGACGCCGGGCCTGATTATCAAATCTGCTCTTCAGGGCCTCTAACAAACCTTCCAAAGTCTGTTCATTATTACCCCGGTCTGCACCACTCTGGGCCAAATCGGTCATAATATTACACAACTGCTGATCCGGACATCCCGCCAAAATGATGCTTAAAGTTATACCACTATCATTTTGACAACATTGCCACAAACGCTGAGCTACCTGCTTGAGCTGCGGAACTTTAAAATTCTCTGGGCTGATTTTCGCCTCAATAACTTTTTTTAATAAATCCGGCTGATTCAGTAGCACTTCCAGCATTTGCTTTTCCAGCAAATCCTCTTTTTTCAATTTTAACTGTCCGTCATTAACAACTGCCCCCTGGGCTGGCTGTCTTTGACGCTTTCTTATCTGTTCTAATCGCTGATGAACACCACGCGGGTCCAGATTCACCAGTCGGGCCACATTATTAAACAATAAACCCTGAGTAATCGGGTCCATCTGGCCCTGACTGGCCATACGGCCTATCAGTTCCAAAAACTGATCCAGTGCCAGGCGACGCCCATCTATCGCGTCTTCACTTGACAACTGACTCAATAATGTGTTCCATTTATATTCTAATGCATCAATGGCATTTTCAATCTGAGCCAAAAATGCTTCCGGGCCGTTGGCTACCAGATAATCACAGGGATCCTGCCCATCCGGCAACGATACTAACTTCACCTGTACCTTTTGACCGGCAAATATATCTATCGCCCGATCCGCGGCCTTTTGTCCGGCGGCATCGGAATCAAACATCAATACAATCACACTCGTATAACGACTAAGTATGCGTGCGTGTTCGGTTGTAAATGCAGTACCTAGTGCGGCCACTACATTTTTCACACCCATCTGGTGGGCCATCAGGCAATCGGTATAGCCTTCGACTATTATCGCACTGCCCTGCTTGACAATAGCGTCGCTGGCGGCATGTAAGCCATAAAGCGATCTACTCTTGTCAAATAATACACTTTCGGGGCTATTAAGGTATTTGGCCGGGTCATCACCTAAGGTTCTGCCTCCAAATGCTATTATTCGCTTTAATCCATCAATAACCGGGAAAATCAAGCGATTTCTAAACCGATCATAATAACCACCGGTATCCTTACGAACTAATAGCCCAACAACCGCTAAATGTTCAGGCGAAATATTATCAGCTATTGCTGCATTTAACATACTGTCCCAGCTATCAGGAGCAAAGCCAATACCATATATTCTGGCGGTCTGTTCGCTAATCGAACGGGTCTCTACATAATTACGAGCATCTAAACCGAGGTTTTCATGCTCAAATTGTACTCGAAAAAAACGCGCGGCCCACCGATTGAGCTTTTCCAGATAGTTCCGGTCCAACTCAGTTTGTGGTCCCTGGGAGTTTATCGGACCATCCTTGCGCCTTTCGGGCAATTGAATATTTGCCCTTTCAGCCAAAAGCTTAACGGCTTCCGGGAAAGTCATGCGCTCTCGTAACATAATAAATTTAATCACGTCCCCACCGGCGCCACAGGCAAAACATTTGAAAATTTGCTTGACTGGGCTGACGTGCATGGAAGGTCGACTGTCGTCATGGAACGGACAAAGGGCCAGAAACTCTCGGCCTGCGGGCTTGAGAGCTACATAGCCTCCTATAAGTTCAACAATATCAACAGCTTGCTGAATTTGCCTAATATGTGTTTCTTCAAAATACGCTGACAAACTTCTTCCTTGCTAGTCTCCTTCTCAGGGCATACTAAAACCACCGGAAAATATACCCGATTGGGGGGCATGTACGGCTTATTACAATTATAATAAAGCTGTAACTAGATAAATATACTTCCAAAAAGGCCTTATGTCAAAAAATCCCGGGGATATTTGTGTAAAAAGATGAGCTTTTTTTGATTTTCCTACTTTTTTGGGAATTATTTATTTTTTTTGAAAAAAAAAGTGAAAATCAGTACTGAAAACAGCCATTTCTGGACACACCTAATCCGGGTTGGATAATTGGGGAAAAGTCTGATAACTAAAGATTTAAGGTCATCTTTTGTTTCGGTTAAGCTGTAATAATGTCATAATAAAATATGTAAAAAAGTGGTAATTTCGATGGTTTTTTTGGTTATTTTAGTCGATTTCAGGGGATAAAATGCCCGTGGGCTCCTGTCAAAATGGCAGGATAATACATATTTTAAGTGGTAAATTAAATGCGAATGCCAGAAAAGCGAAGCAAAAAGTTGTGGTGGTATTATGCACTATGTTTTAATTTTGTTGTTTTTTTGGGGCGATGGTTTGATATGCTGCGGGCGATTGGTGGGTGTTCGCAAACGGTGATTGGTTGTGGTGTTGCCTGCGGCAATGGCTTTGAATTTGATTTTGCAGGTCGGGCTGGAAATTGATATTATGAAAGTTGGAGGGTATTAGATTCTTGGGAAACAGCGTGGCCAGAGCACTGCCACGGCGAACAGGTATTGAGATTCAAGTAGACCATGGGCACCCGGCGTTTTGCATGAAGCGGCCCAGCACATAGGACAATAGTTGCGGAAGCGATAATAATAGGTTGAAGTTTCGGCATCGTATCTTCTGCCGGTGAACATATAGGGGTTATCGACAGAGCTGGTGGCTATCTCGGTTCCGCTGGCATTCTTGATCGTTGGCGTACCAAACGGCGTATATTCATATGTCTCGACGATAGCACCGCTATCATCTATAAGAGCGATTACATTTCCTAAACTGTCTTGTAAATAGTAATACCAAGTTTCTGTATAGCCGTCAATATTAATTGTGGCGACGAAATGGAATTTTAAGTTTGAGACGGATTCACCATCGGCCTGCTGTCGCAGGGCGCTGCCACCGGCGTTTATTTATTATCATTTTCAGGTTGCGGGCACCCGGCAAAAATTGAATTGATTTTGCAGATTTCAAATTGGCAAAGTATTCGCTGCGCTCATGAGAATTTTAAACAGCATGGGCAAAACAAGTTTTACCCATCCTACCTGGCTACCACAAAACGCTGCCACCCGTCGCTTGACAACTACATTTTTTGCACAGGACAAGTCAATTTCTTCCACCCATAATATCTTGAATATCTTTTTTAATTTTTAACTTTTCTTTTTTTAACGAATCCTTGATCATTGTCCCTTTGCTCTTATCCCAAACATAATTATTGGTTTTTTCCAAACAGAAAAATGCTATCGCTCGCGATGCTTCTGCACGGATAAGTTCCTCTGCAACAAGTATTTCCTTTGGATTTCCACTTTTATAACGAGGTCTAAACGACACAAGCTCTGGCTTATCTAAAAACAATACATTAAATGTTTCAATAGCAGAAAAAGCTTCAACAGTATCACCTTTACGAATTATCGTTATAAGCGATTGACAAATTTCTTTAGCCGATTTTTTATCTTCAAATTTATATCCAGCCATTTCTAATTTTCCAATATACCACAATGTTGACGGCTTATCTTTATTTTCAATCCACCACTTAATTAGCTGATCTTGTACAATTGATTTATTATTTTTTGCCAAAGCAAAGTCTAGCTCTACAACAGGAGATAAGCCGATGCAAACAATCGAAAAGATCATATCACTGCCATCTTCGTTCATATCTAATTGTCGGATTAACTTGACTGCCAAAGGTAGCGTTTTTTCTAAATCATCGCTTTGCCAAAATAATTCTGTAAAAATCCCTAAAATCATAAATTCTTCTTGATATAACAATTTATTATCCCAAGAATTATTTTTAGCGAATTTTTTAGCAATTTCACTACTCTTATTTATCTGTTCTTCTAATACCTTAGCCCATTTCTGTTCATAGCTATCTAATGTTACATTATCTTGACAATAATGCCTAATCCTATCGATTTGCTTGTTTAATATTTGTTCACGATTTTCAGTTATTAGCAATTTGTAATCTGGAACAAGAAAACTCATTTCATTAGCCAAAATCTTTTTTACTTCCAAATCCAATTTTCTGTCATCAATCTGTTTTAAAGCCCAAGGCAAAACAGATTGATCGCATGCGTTCCGCAATAAATACACCATTTTCATTTTTTGCTCATGCGAACCTTTTTCAAACATATCTCGAACTTGCATATGTCCCCAATCTGTACGTGAAATATTCGCAAGCAACCAATTAGATACATTTTCACAGCCATCCCATATGAGGTGGGGCTAAAACTAAATATTTCAAAATAGCGGGATATGAGTTACACTGTAGT
>JAEIOG010000106.1 GCA_016342495.1 Phycisphaerae bacterium | reverse complement strand
CCATTGCCCAGATTATAAACGAAAAGCTGGAATTATTCACTTGTAAAAAGAACTAATTATTTATGCAACAGGCTCATTATTCGATTATTCGATTATTGGAAAATAAAGGGTTGTTTGAAATAGTAGATGAAAAAGGTTTAGAGCAAGCTTTGCAAATGGTTTCTGCTGAATCGCTCGAAGAATTTCAAAAAACAAACAATTTCAATTCAAAAGCAGAACCGCCAATGAAATAGATAAGATGTTCGGTGTAAGCCAGATAGGATGAGCGACTTTTTGTGTCAGGATTACATGATTAACATGATTTTCTATTGGTTTTGATTTGAGCTGGCTTGAAAATCTGCGGGCGATAGGAATGTGTTTGGGACGGGCTTGGTTATGGTATTTGCCTGCGGCAAAGGCTTTGATTTTATTGTGCAGATAGGGATGGAAATTGGTATTATGAAAGTTGGCGGATATTTGATGCGATAGGAATTGAATGGCATGGGCATCGGATTGATGAGCCATTGGAAATTAATCAGGGTTCGTGGTCAAGATAGTCAGTTTATGGCAATATGTAACACTTTAGCTAAGTGAAGTAATGCTTAATGATCAGCCAAGAAAAAAGGTTTTCTATTTTACCTGCGCACTGTGGGGACAAGCTGGAAGCTTATCCTACTTATGGCTAAAATGTTGCGTCAATTTTAAGTTTGTGACGGATTGGCCATCGGGCCACCTGCGGTGGACCAATGCCACCCTGGAGCTATATTAAACTTAATTGAAATCATGGCGTCCACGCGCTGGCGCTTGTGGTTATATGGGGACAATCATGCCACCGGATGTTTGGGTGAGGATGAGACAAGGGGTGACTTGTCTCTACGGGGATTTAGTGTGGGCATTCGGAGGGATGTGAAATTAATATATGTGGGTGGATATTGTTGCAGATCGGGATAGAAATTGGTATTATGATAGCTGGCAGATATTGGATTCTTGGAAATCTTTGAATTACTGAATGAAAATCATATTTTAGCGGATTGCTGCCGCTGGCGGCTGTTTTTAAGGAATAATGTTATGGATCGCAGAGAATTTTTGGCATATATGGGTGCGGCTGGTTTTTTGATTACTACTGGTTGCGAGGGTGATGAACCGGATTTTGGGCCTGTTGTGCGGCCTGAGAAGAAGCCATTGGCTAAAGTATCTGTAAATCAGCGTATGCAACACGCTTGTGTTGGTGTGTCTTCGATGGGTGGGGTTGATCGGTCTGCTATTGCTGATGAAGGAAAAGGTGTTTTGGAGATTGTTGCTCTTTGTGATGTTGATAGAGAAAAACTTCGCTGGGCCGGGTCAGAGCATCCCGATGCCAGGTTGTATACTGACTGGCGGGTAATGCTGGAAAAAGAGGGTGATAAAATCGATTCGGTTAATGTCAGCACGCCCGACCATATGCATGCAGCCATCGCAATGTCGGCGATTAAGAAAGGCAAGCATGTCTATTGTCAAAAGCCACTTACGCATAGTGTGCATGAAGCCAGACAGTTGCGGTTGGCGGCTAACAAATATGGCGTTATTACGCAGATGGGAATCCAGATCCATTCGCATATGGCTTATCGGATGGCTGTGAAAATGTTAAAAGATGGTGCTATCGGCAAAGTCAAGGAATTCCATAGCTGGCAGAGCAGTACCAATAGCTATCAACAGGGTGCTCCGAGTGAATTTAACCGGGTGCCAAAAGATTTGGATTGGGATAGCTGGATTGGTGTGCGGGAATTTTGTAATTTTAAGAATCAGATATATCATCCGCATAACTGGCGTAACTGGCAGGAGTTTGGCTGTGGGGTATTGGGTGATTTTGCATGTCATATTTTTGACCCGATTTTTTATTCATTGGGGATTTCAAAAGTTTTAAATGTGCAGGCAGTGGCCGACAAGAATAATGGATATAACTGGCCGGGCAATACCATTGTTGGTTATGAGTTTGTCGGCACGGAAATGACTGTTGGTGATACTATCAAAGGCTATTGGTATGATGGGAAACATAAGCCACCAAAACCTCTGTATCCAACAGAAGATAATTTCAAACTGGCTCAGGCGGGTTCGCTGATTATAGGTGAAAAAGGTACGATGCATCTGCCACACTTTGCAGGGCCTATGCTGTATCCGTTTAAAGAGTTCAAAAGCTATGAACGGCCAAAATTGGGAGCGGCGGATCATTATAGAAGATGGATCCAGGCCTGCATGAAAGGCGAAAAAGCTTCTGCTGGTTTTGATTATTCCGGGCCATTGACCGAGGCTGTGCAGCTGGGCAATATTGCTACGCTGGTGCCTGATAGGCAACTTATATGGAATGATGAAAAACTTAAATTTGACAATAATGAACAGGCTAATAAACTGATTAAACGTAAGTATCGAAGTGGTTGGGAAATTGAAGAGTTGATGTAGTTATACGATAAGATTGACTGGATGTGTTTATGCAATTGAAAATATCAGCTGAATTGTTGAAAATATTACGAGTTCATTTACTGGTCTTTTTGGGATTGGAAATGTTTGCATTGGGATTTATTGATAGTATTTCCTTTGTTGGCTGGTATAATGAAATGTTGATTGGGTACCTGATTGTATTGGGAATTGGTTTAGTCAATTATGTAACAAAGTTTAAGTTTGATAAGTTTTATTGGTATGTTGCGGGTGTTTATGTACTGGGTTTGTTTGTGGCTTTATTGTTTCAAGGCAAGAACTTCATTCCTGAAGCAATTCTATTATCGATTATGATTGTTTCAGTATTTATGAGTTATTCTCTCATGTTATTTTGCGTTGGAGCCGAATTATAAAAAATTTGATATTAACCTTTGTGATTTTGGTTTTGTTACCAAGTTATATTAATTATTTGAAAAAAGTGCGCACTATACGCGACATTTCTAATAGCCGAACGCATACAGTTAATAAGTTTTTACAAGCTTATATTAAAGAAAAATCAGTATTGCCAGATGATAAGAATTGGTCTATTGAGATTGGAAATGCTGTGGAATTCGATGAGCAGCTAAAAGATATTAAATTTCCCAATAATATACGAAAATATGCGATGAATAACAGGCTTGCCGGTAAAGAACTGGAGAAAATTGATGGTAATGTGGTATTGTTTGTTGAGAATTCCAATGGAGGATTTGTCAGTAGCACAGATGAAATGATTAGTCATATATATGAGGTAGAAAAATATTGCATATTGGATTCATCGCGATGTGCTGTAATTCTTTTTGTTGATGGTACAGTTGGTTTTTATCGTCCCTTTGATGGTAAGATATCTCTTAATAAGGAAAAAGGGTATTTGAGCCATTTTGTTTCAGATACAGAATATTTGCCGTTGCGTTGGGAATAGAGATTATATAATAAGTTTTTTTGAACAGGAAATATAGTTATGAAAAAGAAACAAACATTTTATAGATTAGCATTAATCTGTGGTATTTTGATGATTTCAAATATGATGGTGTTTGCTCAGCGGCCTGTTGATCTGGTTAATCCTCAAATTGATACGGTTAAATGTCGGTGGTTTTATTTTGCCTCGGCGTGTCGGCCATTTGGAATGGTAAATTTAAGCCCGGATACCGATGTTGATGGGAGCTGGAAATCGGGTTATCTTTATGACAGCAAACACATTCGATGTTTTAGTCATATTCATGCATGGCAGATGTCGGGTATACCTGTGATGCCCGGAGTTGGGCCGGTAAAAGCTCATAAAGGTTTTGATGCGAACAAGGCTACATTTAGCCATGATGGTGAAATTGTGCAGCCGGGTTATCATAAAGTATTGCTATCGGACAGGGATATTACCGTAGAATTAACTTCAACGACAAGGGTTGGTTTTCACAAATATGGATTTGGAAAAGCCGGTCAGGGGCATATTGCATTTAATCTTGATGCAAAGTTGGGCCATGGAAATATGCAGGCCTCATCAATGCGCCCGATCAGTGATACTGAATTTGATGGTTATGTGACGATGGCTCCCACGGGGCGGCGGAAAAAGCCTTGCACGGTATATTTTGCAGCGGAGCTCAATAAACCTTATACAAAAATGATGGCCTGGGAGAAAGACATTGTTGAACTCTCTCAGATAAAAGGTAAGAATCCTGGGTATTATATTGAATTTCCGGTAACTGAAAATGAAACGGTGATGATGAAGCTGGCGATTTCATATGTCAGTGAAAAGCAGGCCTGGAAAAATCTTCGAGCAGAGCTTGATCATTGGGATTTTGATCGTATTGTAAAAGAATCGCAAACACAGTGGAATGATTGGCTTGGAAAGATTGAAGTACAGGGTGGAACCGAGAAACAGCGGATTAAGTTTTATACAGATCTGTGGCATTCGCTGTTGGGGCGTCGTATCGTTAGTGATATTGATGGGCAATATATTGATAATACTGGGGATAAGCCAAAAAAACGACAAACTCGTCTAGGTCAGGATGGCAAGCCGATTTATCCTCACTATAATTTTGATGCACTATGGGGCGCTCACTGGTCTCTTAATATTTTGTGGTCACTGGCTTATCCTGAGCTTATGGATGGCTTTGCCAATACCATGGTCGATATATATGAAAATGGGGGGTTGATCCCCCGTGGGCCATCTGGTGGTAATTATACTTATGTAATGATAGGTGACCCGGCATCATCATTTTTTGCATGTGCTTATAATAAAGGTATACGTAATTATGATGTAGAAAAAGCTTATGAGGGATTGCGTAAGAATGCTTTTGTAGGTGGCATTCGAGACCGGGCGGGCTATGAAGCCGGTGAGATGCCAGCAGGCGGTGGAATGAAATATTATGTGCAGCGTGGCTATGTTCCATTGCATAGAGATGGCAGTGGAGGCCATCGTGAAGCCGCAGCCCAGACGCTGGAATATGCTTATCAGGATTATTGCCTGGGGCAATTGGCCAAGGCATTGGGGAAAAAAAGTGATTATGAACTTTTCATGAAACGATCAGAGAATTATAAAAATTTGTTCAATAAGGATGCAGGTAAAGGAATAGATAAAAAGTATCAATTTGATTCATCAGTAGGGTGGATATGCCCTAAAGAAAAAGATGGTTCGTGGTATAAAGATTTTTATCCAATAGGCAATGGAGAATTTAACAGCAAGGGTTTTGTGGAAAGTAATTCAGCGATATATACCTGGTATGTTCCGCATGATATAGCCGGGCTGGCAGATTTGATGGGCGGTAAGGCAGCAGCTGCTAAGAAATTGAACACGCAATTTGAATTGGCCAGTGAGAAAAGGTATGTCGCACCACATGGCGGACATTCAGGCAATTGGGTAGATTATGAGAATCAGCCGGCAACGGCGATGGCTCATTTGTTTAATCATTTAGATCAGCCCTGGCTGGCGCAATATTGGGTAAGAAGAGTCAAGGAAGAAGCTTTTGGTGATATTACCGCTTATGGCGGATATAATGGCGATGAAGATCAGGGGCAAATGGGTGCTTTAGGGGTATTGATGGCAATAGGTCTTTTTGATATTCAAGGTGGAGTTGGTGATGCTTCACAATATGAAATTACTTCTCCGTTATTTGATAATATTACTATTAATCTTGATCAAAGGTATTATCCTGGAAAAGATATTAAGATAAGCTGTAAGAATAATTCGGCAGACAATGTATATATACAATCGATTAAATTCAATGGTGAAAACTGGGATAAATATCAGATTGGCCATAATGAATTAATCAAAGGCGGGAAAATTGAAATCGAACTGGGCAGTGAACCGAAGAAGTAATGAGAATTAAAGCACTGCTAAAATATAAATGTAAGGTTTTATTTTATCGTAATATAAGTGCCATGCCAGAGGTCTTGCAGTGATTTTATGTCCCATTGTTCTTTTCCAACAGCGGGGTCGGCGATTTGGACTTTGTTGTTTTGGAAGCTATAGACGACAATGGTATGGGTGACATTAAGCTGCCAATGCCATTGATTGGCGTAGCGGGGTTCGCGATCATTGACTGATTCGGTTAAACGGACGGGGATGATGGCGGGTAAAGGGATTTTCGTTTTTAGCTCGTCAAGGGTGCATATACCGGCTTTGACTTTGAGGTTAGTGTTTTTGGTTTTGATTTTCAAACCACGGTACAGGCCATGAATGAAGGTTCCATCGGTCGTTGTCAGGCATAAGGGGACCAGTTCGGTTTCGGTTGCGTTGATACCATGATGGCTTAGAAGAGTGGCAGCAGCAGTGGGACCACAGGTGCTGCGATGAGATTGGATATGGACTTTATTATTTATTGTATTGGTTGTAATCGGTATACTGGCAGTTAGAACTTTGAACGTTGGTCGGCAAGCGAAAGTAATGATACAAATGATAAGGATTATTTGACGCCATGTCGGGATTTTTTTAGATTGAAAGAGCAGGGCTGCGATAATGGAAGCAATTGGAATAGCCAGATTACCGTAAATTATGGTGTCGGTAAAGGGCAGCAGGTTAAGGATAAGTGCCGAATCGAAAAAATAGAAGCCAAAAATGGAAATAGATGTTACAGCTATGGCGGTGGCAATAAGGCGTTTTATATTAGAAAGTTCTTTCGTAAAATGCATGGTGAACATGAAGATTGCAAACGAAAAAGTAATGGTGATTATAATTGAAATAGTCATATCTGTGTCAATGGAGTTAGTATGATAATTCTATCCAGGCATTACTAGTTTTGGCGGAATTAACACTCTTGCGCCAACTGGGGCGGTGGGGTTGGCTATGCGGCTGAGCAGTTTTTCGATTGCACGGCGTCCCATTTCGTCGGTGTTCAAATCGATAGTTGCCGGTCTGGGGTGCATTTGCGAAAGATGAATTTCCTGATTGCGACGTGAGATGATATCAATATCGACACCGGGTGCAATGCCAAAGCTTTTTAATGCCTGATAAACCAAAACGGCAGAATCATCAGCCGGGACATGCAGGCCGGTAGGACGATCATCTTTATGCATATCGGCAATGATTTTTATCTGGTCTTTGATGGATTTTAATGCTTTATCTCTGTCGAATATGCCAGATTGGCTGGTATTGAAATCGCAAGTCAGCATCATACAATCGATAGGCTCATGGTGATGCTGAGTTGTTGCCTGAAATGACCAGCCTATTTCCTGGAAGCCACCATGGTTGCTGACTGGGTTCAGGTAGGCAATTTTTTTATGGTTTCGGTCAATGAGATATTTAGCGGCCATATAGCCACAGGCAGGGTAATCTGAGCCGATGCCATCGGCCCAATAGTCATCGCCAGTATGACGCGGGCCGCCAAGCATTAAAACAACATTGTGACCAGCGAGGGCAAGTTTAAGCTTTGGAGAAACCTGGCCCATGAGTAAAACCCCATCAAACCTTTGGCGGGTAACCAGTGGCGGTAAGGTGTCGGGGTCAGGAAGCTGGGTAAAAACCATTTGTAGATTATTCATTGATAGATGGCGTTCGGTAGCGGCCATGATCTGGGCCATCAGGGGCTGGCTGAGATAGTCAGGCGTCCATTGAACCAGTAAAAAACCAACCAGCCCGGTTTTGATTTTTTTGTTTGAGTTGAATGCGGTTTTTTTAGGGTTTCGGCGCGCATTTCTTTTGGGTACATAGCCAAGTTCGCTAATAGCCTGATTAACCCGATCAATAATATCAGGTGAAATATGTGGATAGCCATCTAAAACTCGAGCTACTGTTGTATCCGAAACGTTGGCTTTAGTAGCCACCTGTTTCATTGTTACCGCCATCAAGAACTCCTGAAAAAATCATCAAAATATGCAGATATCACATTACTATAATAATTATCGGCATAAATCCAGTATCTGTCTAACCATTTCTGGTTCAATGCCCTGGAATTTTCCGCCACCAGCTGTTTTTTTCGTTCCTGGAATCTATTTACAATTGTATCGATAGCATCCTGACTAAGATTATAGTCGCTTAACCGGGTTGGCATCGAGATTGAATGGAAAAATTTGACAGTATTATCGATAGCTGCCTGAGCCTGAGTGTCGATGTCGCCTGTGGCGTGCCAGGTGCGGCGGGCTAATTGGGCCAGTTTACCTTTTTTCTCCTGGAAAAAGTGGGTCCATACCCCAGGCATGATAACTGCTAGGGTTTCGGCATGAGCTAAACCGAAAAAAGCGGTCATTTCGTGGCCAATACCATGAGTAAGCCAATCGCCAACAGTGCCCAGACCAATGAGGCCATTGAGGGCCTGAGTAGCGCACCAGAGAAAATTAGCCCGGCTGTCATAATCTTCTTTTTTGATCATTATGTTATCGGCCTGCTCAATGAGAGTTTTGATGATAGCTTCGGCTTGCCGATCCTGTAATGGCGTATTGACATCATGAGTAGCGTATTGTTCCATAACATGGACAAAAGTGTCAACTATTCCATTACGGAGCTGATTGGCAGGCAGTGAATAGGTTGTTTCAGGGTCAAGAATAGAAAAAACCGGATATACACAACGATGACCAAAATAGAGTTTTTCTTGAGTTTCTCTGCGGGAAATAACAGAATTGAAGTTCATCTCTGAGCCAGTTGCCGGCAAGGTCAAGATGGTGCCAAAAGGGATGGCTTCTTTTAAGGTCGAACCGGATGTGCGAAGAATGTCCCAGGGGTCATCTCCATCAAATCTGGCAGCGGCGGCGATGAATTTTACGCCATCGATTACTGAGCCACCACCAACGGCTAAAATAAAATCGACACCTTCGTCATTGGCCAGCTTGGCAGCTTTCAGGCAGGTCTGGTATTGAGGGTTGGCCTCTATGCCAGAAAATTCAATGACTTTATAGCCTTTAAGAGCTGCGAGAACCTGATCATATACGCCATTGGTTTTGATTGAGCCGCCGCCATAGGCGAGCATGATTTTCTGACCGGGTTTGATAAGCTGGCTTAATTGGGCGATCTGGCCTTTGCCAAAAACAATGTGCACAGGATTGTAATATTCAAAATTATTCATTATTGTCTAACTTTAATATGATTATTGTAGAAAACTGGTAGGCTGTATTCTAAACGTATGGTTTAGTGAAAGCCAGAATATAGTTTTGGCTTTTATTGAATAAGTCACTTATTTCGAGCAGTACAGGCGTTAATCCGTTTTTAGGCTATTAAAACAATATAACTGATACGCTTAGGGGTTACAAATATCTATCTTTTCGTTCCATGTGTCTATTTTAGTTTGTGTTTTTCATGATAAAATATGTTAAGTTGATAATGACTAAGTGATAAGACATTTGTACTCTCTTTTAATAAAGAGTTTTTGACCGAATAAAAAGCGGGTACCGGGCTATGCAATGTAAGCAGGGGACAAGTTCGGTATCTCGCTGTTTTTTTGCGCATAAATCCTGTTGAGATTGCATTGACCTTGGTTTTTTTGATATTGAAGCATTGACAATGCCTGCTGTTGATGGGAAAATGGAAGAGTTATAAATAATCCGCGAAAGGTAAAAATTATGAAATCATTCAATCTCAAACTTATGACAGCTTTAATTGTTGTTGGTTTATGCAATATTGTTACAGCCCAGATTCTTCAGCATCCGCAATTTGAATTGGAAACTGCTGGTGTGAATATCCAAGGGGACAATATCTTTCTTAATACCAAAACCGCAGGGTCAAAGCACTGGTCAGACCGGGCCGGTAAACTGGCCGTAGATGGCAAATTTGATGCTGCCGGGGCGCATTGGGCCGCCGAGAACATTCCAGTTAGTCTTGTCCTTGAACTTGACAAAGCGAGAGATCTAAATGTCATACGTTTATGGACATATTGGGGTAGCGGGCGTTATTATCAGTATAAAATCGAAGGATCACAAGATGGTCAAAGCTGGAATGTTTTAGTTGACCAATCGAAAAATACTACCGCCGCCGATGCTGCTGGTCAGATGTTTAAGATTGCAACTGTCAAGGTTAAATATGTCCGGGTGGTTTTTTCTAAGAACTCTGTCAATAATGCCAGTGGCGGCCACATTGTTGAAATTCAGGGTTATCGCTTAAGCGATGAGCAAATCAAGGCCATTGCCAGCTGGGTCGATGTACCTGATGGACTGCAGGGGGCGGTGACAACAACTGATAGCCGCTTTAGTCGCGATATTGTGCCGACCGAGGTTAAAAGTAAAGAAATAAATGCCACCGCCTGGAAGGGTGACCGGGTCAATCGCCAGATTCTGTTATGGACTAATAATGATATTAAGCAGGTACGTTTTGAAGTCAGCGATCTGGTCAGCTTTAACAGCCAGATAGATGCCGCTAATATTAAAATGCACTTTGTGCGTTATACCATGGGCCAGAAAGAGCTTTGTGCTGACATCTTAGATAATGCAATGCGTATGGATATAGCTGGCCACACCACCCGACCGGTCTGGGTGATAATCGATGTGCCATCCGATGCCACAGCCGGCAATTATGTTGGCACCATTAAGGTAAAAGCCGCCGACCAGAATGATATTGAATTTAAGGTCGCCCTGGAAGTGCTGAATATCCAGCTGCCCAAGCCAGTCAACTGGCAGTTTCATCTGGATTTATGGCAGAATCCTTTCTCCATCGCCCGCTATCATAGTGTAGATTTGTGGTCACCGGAACATTATGCCTTGATGAAGCCTTTGATAACCATGCTGGCTGATGCCGGGCAAAAGGTTATCACTACCAGCTTGATTCATGAACCCTGGGGTGGTCAGACTTTTGATCCTTTTGGCCCGCAGATCGACTGGGTAAAAGAAATCGATGGCAGCTGGAGCTTTGACTACAGTGTTTTTGATCAATGGGTGCAATTTTGCATGGATTGTGGGATTACTAAACAGATCGGCTGCTATTCGATGGTGCCATGGTCCAATACTTTCCGCTATCTTGACCGTGCTTCTGGCGATTATAAATATCTTAAGGCCTCTCCCGGCTCCCAGGAATATCAGGATCACTGGCGGCCTTTCCTGAAAGACTTCTCCAAACATCTAACCGCCAAAGGATGGCTCGATAAGACCACCATTTCCATGGATGAACGGCCCCAGGCGACAATGTCTAAACTGATGGCCTTCTTAAATAAAGAGTTTCCCGAGTTTAAGGTGGAGCTGGCGGCCAATTATCCGCCCAAAGATTTTGAATTTCAGGGCTTATCAGTTGGCATTCAGCATGGAGCTGATGAAATCGGCGACATAATCAAAGATCGCCGCAATCAGGGCAAGTTTACCACCTTTTATGTCTGCTGCGGTCCGATGCGTCCGAACACTTTCCCATTTTCACCGCCAGCGGAAGCGGTCTGGCTCAGCTGGTATGCATCAGCTAATGGCTTTGACGGCTTTCTGCGCTGGGCTTACTGCAGCTGGACCGAAGAACCGCTGCTGGATACCCGCTATGTACGCTGGCCAGCCGGAGATTGCTATTTTGTTTATCCCGGGGCTCGCAGCTCGATACGCTTTGAACGCACCCGGGAAGGCATAGTCGACTTTGAAAAGGTCGCAATTGTCAAAGCTCAACTCAATAAACTCAATAATCAATGGGCTAAAGAGCAGCTCACCAGGTTAGATGCGGCCCTTAAGGCCTTTACCTATAAGAATATCGCCAAAGGTCCATGCGCCCCGGCTGTCAATGCCGCCAAGGCGACTCTGGAAGATATCGCAAGGCAATTAGCAGCTAAGAAATAGTTTGGCGCCAGCTTATACCGGCTTGTATGCCAGCCATTTTTGTTATATAATGGCCCAAATGGAAATATTCTTACAAACATTCAAAGCTACATTAGCAGCGATTGCCCCGGTGTTCATTATAATTATCCTTGCCGGGCTGCTGGTACGCCGCAAGATCATCAGCCAGGACAATGTCAAAGCCTTTGCCCGGCTGACTGTCACGGTCTTACTGCCTTGTCTGATGATATCAAAGATAACCAATAAGTTCAAGCCTGGTTCGATGCCGGGCTGGTGGCTTTTGCCGCTGGTATCGGCGGGAATGATATTTGTCGGGATCCTGCTGGCATGGTTTTTCTTCAGGAAGGGCTTTGCCAGACGAAAAAACATGGCGGCTCTGTGCTCTATTCAGAATTCTATTTACTTTATTCTGGCCGTTGGCTCATCATTATACAGCGGGGCAGAGCTGGACAGCTTTGTTTTATATACATTTCTGTTCGCTTTATCTTCCAGCCCGCTGATATGGTCGCTGGGCAAATACATGGCGACCGATTCTCATGAACATTTTAAGTGGCGCTCGCTGCTGACCCCGCCATTGATCTCCAATCTTACCGCTTTACTGATCGTTTTCCTTAATTTAAGGAGTTGCGTGCCGGTTTCGCTGGAAAGTTCGCTGGATGTTATCAATAAAACCATTAGCATGATCGGTCAGGCCGCCACCCCGATGGCCAATATCGTGCTGGGGGCCACCTTAGGCGGGCTGAGCCTGAAACTTAAGCCTTATCGGCTCGATGCTGCCAAAGTCATAGCTGTTAAACTGATTTTGCTGCCGGCGATTACCATTGCCGTTCTGTATTTCACGAAAATCGGCCAGAGTAACCCGATATTAGCCAAGTTCCTGATCTTAGAAGCCGCCGTAGCGCCGGCTTCGGCGATTATAATGCAAATTCGTCACTATGGCGGCGATGAACAGAAAGTCTCCAGTATAATGCTGCTGAGCTATATTGTCAGTATCATCACCATCCCCACCTGGATGGCACTCTGGCAACTCACAGCAGGTTGAACCTGCACCCAGCAGGCTGAGCCTGCACCCGACTTACATAAGGATCACTGGTTGGCAAGTGCCATCGGCGGCGTTGCCGCCTGCATCAGCCAGAACGTCGCAGGCCGAGGGAAAATATCAATACGCTCGTGACATATTTGGTAGAGACAAGGCACCCCTTGTCTCAGAATCCGGCCAAATGGCAGTTGCCAGAGACAAAAGTGAATCGACTAGAGACAAAAGTCAGTCGACTAGAGACGTAAGTCGATCGACTAATGACAAAAGTCAGTCGACTAGAGACAGAAGTCAGTCGACTTAAGACAAAAGTAAGTCGACTTGGGACATAAGTCAGTCGACTAGAGACAAAAGTGAATCGACTAATGACAATAGTCGCCTGGAAAAAGGCAGAAGAATCAGGGAAAAAGTAAAAAGTTTAAAGGAAAAAAGCGGTAGCGCTACGCGCTTCATTTTAAATAAATCAATGAGCCGCAGGCGAACCCCGCTTTTTTCCTTTTTCCCTTTGCCTTTTTACTTTCCACGTCCCCCTTGAGCCTCAAACAAATTAATCTTGCCCTATAGTAGCCCGGCGATTATAATAGTTCCATCGGTGACAGATGATTTTTGAGCAATGAACCTGCAATGGAGAGCAAAAACATGACCAAACAAGTGAAATTCAGCATTTTATTGACCATAACAGCGGTATTAACGCTCGGTTTAACCTCCTGTGACAGCAAAACCGAACCGGTGGCGACCAGTCCGGCAGAAGATACTGCCACAGAAACCGCTCAGGCGACCGAATGGCAAGAGTTAGTCTATAATCAAGCCCTGAGCAAGATTAAAAAGGCCAAGGACGACAATGCCACCGAGCTTGCCCTTAGTTATATGGGACTGACCAGCCTGCCGCCGGAGATTTGGCTGTTAACTGAGCTTCAGAAGTTGTCCCTTGATGATAATGATTTATCCACTTTACCGCCTGAGATTGGTAAGTTGACTGCATTGAAGCTACTTTCTGTTGACAACAACCAGCTGAAGACTTTACCGAAGGAGATTGGCCAGCTTAACAGCCTTAAAGTTTTCTATGTTAGCAATAATAAGCTGACGAGCCTGCCCGCTGAGATCGGTAAGCTTTCTAGCCTGCAAAAATTGTGGCTTGATGATAATAATCTTACCAGTTTGCCCGATGAAATTGCCCAGCTTTCTAATCTTAAACGTTTAATTCTTGTTAATAATAAACTTAATATCTTGCCACATTCAATTACTGAAATGGATATGGAGATCCTTTGGGAAGATGTAAAGCTGTTTAGAGGTATTAACCTCCACGGCAACCCGCTTGAAGAACCGCCGGTTGAGATTGTTAAACAAGGTAAGGATGCAATTAAACAATATTTTGGAATTAATGATATACGTTCACCAGAAAGTATTCTCCAGAGGAAAGCTAAGATAGCAGCCAAACAGCGAATCGCCTATGATGAGGCTTTAAGCATGATCAAAAAGGCCAAAGCTGATAATGCTTCAGATTTTAAACTTGATGATATGAATCTGGCAAAGCTACCGGAGGAGATAGGCGAACTTACTGATCTTCGAATGCTGGTTATTAAGAGTACCGAATTGGGCGATTTGCCTTCTGAGATCGGTCATTTGACTTCACTGAGACATCTTTATATTCATGATAATTTGCTGACAGCCTTACCGAGGGAGATTGGTCAGTTTAGTAGTCTTGAATTTTTGCGTGTTTCCCAAAATAAACTCACTAACCTGCCAGTCGAGATGTGTCAGTTGTCAAGCCTGATAGTATTAGAGCTTGATCAAAATAATGTCACCAGTTTCCCAGATCAAATCAGACAGTTGACTAACCTTCATCGTCTTGATCTTCGTGATAACAAAATCAAAAACCTGCCAAGCTGGATTACCGAAATGGATATTGAGATCGTCTGGAGTAAAAAACCACTATTGGCAGGCATAAACCTCTATGGCAACCCGTTGGAAGAGCCATCGATTGAGATTGTCAAGCAGGGCAGGGATGCGATCAGGCGATATTTTGAGGATAAGGGTGAGGAAAAAAGCGAAAATTAATTGAGAATTGACAATTGAGAATTGACAATGGCCGGATCGCTGCGTGATGCGGTTTAAATCTTGGCGGTTTGGCGGCCTGGCTTGCTGTCTTAAAAGGTGTGAAGGTGCGAAAGGGTCAAGGTGTGAAAGACAGTTTTCATACTTTCGCACATTTTTACCTTTTACCGATTTGCTTTTGTCTGCCGCGATCGACATTTGACCGGATGCTGAGACAAGGCATGCCTTGTCTCTACCCAATGTGTCACGGGCGTATTGATCTTTTCCCTCGGCCTGCGACATCCAGTCTGATGCAGCGCCCAACGGAAGCGGGAGCACTTGCCAACCAGTGATCCTTATGTAATTTGTGTGCAGGTTCAACCTGCTTTGGTTTTTGCCTGTCTGGTAAAGATGCTTTTAGGGCAATGAGGATTCGAATTATGTTCATATTTGATCCCAGCAGGGGGCTCGGGCCTATATTTAGCAGGGGTTTTCACCTGGTAAGCCCCGAAAATACGCTGATATAGTGATATCTTCTGGGTATTAAGTGTATAATCATAAGACAATGCCCGATAATATTAATATATTCAGGAGTTTTGCCCATGATAAAGGCAGTTTATATATTTTTTACATTTTCCTATCTTTTTATAGTTGCTGATGGCATCGCTGCTGGCAGTGACCCGGTCTATTTCCCCGATGCCAACCTGAAAAGTATAATCGAAATTCGTCTGGGTATCGCTGATCCTACCGAAGATGATATGGGTATGTTGACCAGCTTGAATGCTGATTTTCGAAATATATCCGATTTGACCGGTATTGGCTATGCCAGCAACTTAACTGAGCTTTCTGTCCGGTATAATCAGCTAGCCAGTGTTCCCGCTGAACTTGGTAACCTTACCAGTTTGACCCGTCTATCGCTTATGTACAATGCTTTGAGCAGTATCCCGGCGGAAATCGGCAATCTTACCGCTTTGACCGGGCTGTATCTCGATAATAATCAGCTTAGCACTCTGCCGGCGGAAATCGGCAATCTTACTAATCTTACCTGGCTGGGACTTAAGAGCAATGAACTGTCGGCTTTACCCGAGGAAATAGGTGCTCTAACCAGTCTGACCGGGCTGTATCTGCTGGATAACAAACTGGAGACTCTCCCGGATGCCTTTGGCCAATTAGTAAGTCTGAACTGGCTGGATCTTGGTAATAATCAGCTGGAAGCTTTGCCCAAAGCCTTCGGCGATCTGGTGAGTTTAGCCGAATTGAGCCTTTGCTGCAATCAGTTAAGTTCACTGCCGGAGGAATTTGGCAATCTTAACGCTTTGACCAGTTTATATATCACTGATAATCAGTTAAACAGCGTTTTTTATTGCTTCCAGATCGCTGTAATTCAGGAAACTAACCCCGGCTTAACGGTATTTAGCTATGATGCCAATATCAATGTCTTAACGGCAGACTGCTATTGTGATCTGGCTGACTTTGCAGTTGTCAGCGCAAACTTCGCCCGGGATGATTGCAGTCAGGATAATAACTTTTGCGATAGCGCCGATATGAGCGGTGATGGCAAAGTTGACCTGGAAGACCTGATGACACTGGCAGGGCTCTGGCTGAGGCAGTGATTTAATTAATAATTGCGGGGTTCGCATTGGCTCACGGGGTTTAATGATACGTTAGAAGATTTAACTCATTTGACCGTTGTCTCTGATGATCGACATCTGGCCGAATGCTGAGACAAGGCATGCCTTGTCTCTACAAATATGTCACGGGCACATTGATATTTTCCCTCGGCCTGCGACATCCAGTCTGATGCAGCGCCCAACGGAAGCGGGAGCACCCACCGACCATGATCCTTATGTAATTTGTGTGCAGGTTCAACCTGCCGGGGGAAGGTTCAAGTTGGGAGGGGGGTTATTTATCCAGGGCGTTGCCCTGGGCTAAGTTATATTAGCCCTTCGGGCCGCCGGAACGTCTATGTGACATTTGACCGGAGTCTCTGGTGACTGACATCTGGCCGGATGCTGAGACAAGGCATGCCTTGTCTCTACCCAATGTGTCACGGGCGCATTGATATTTGTACCCGGCGACCGACATCCAGGCTGCAGTAGCGCCCAACGGAAGCGGGAGCACTTGCCAACCAGTGATCCTTATGTAAGTTGTGTCCAGCTTCAAGCTGGGTGGTTGATTATTGGGGGTGATATTGATATAATTGAGAGAGATTTTTAATATAGAGGTAACATAATATGAAAATATTCTTTCTGACCCCCGGTTCCGGCGACAATTTTTACTGTGAGAACTGCATGCGGGACAATTCTCTGGCCCGCTGCCTGCTGGACTGTGGCCATGATGTCAGTGTCATCCCGCTTTATCTACCGGTGAACTTTGACAATCTCAGTTCCAATACTTCCGAGATCTTTTTCGGCGGGGTTAATGTCTATTTGCAGCAGAAGTTTTCCTTATTCCGCAAGACTCCGCGCTGGCTGGACAGGGTTTTTGACAGTCGGGTGCTGCTAGATCGGGTAAGTAAGCTCGCTGGAATGACCAGCACCGAATCTTTAGGGCCAACGACCATTGCCATGCTCCAGGCCGAGCAGGGTCCCCAGAAAAAGGAGTTGGATCGGCTGATTAACTGGCTGGTGGAAAATGAATTACCCGATGTTATTTGTCTTTCCAATGCTTTATTGATCGGCATGGCCAGAGAGCTTAAGGCCCGCATTGATGTCCCGATAGTTTGTCTGCTTCAGGATGAAGATGAGTTCGTTGACGCCTTGCCGGAGAGCTTCGCTAAGCAGTCATGGCAGTTAATTGCTGACTGCGGGCAATATGTAGATGCTTTTGTCACTTCCAGCGAGGCTTATGCCAGTCGGATGGCCCGGCAGTTGGCCATCCCCGATGCGAAGCTGGCCATCATAAATCCGGTTTTGCTCTATGAAGATTATAAGCTGGCCACTGAGGTTCCTGACCGGCCGGTAATTGGCTATATATCGCGGCTGTGTGCTGATAAAGGGCTTGATATTCTGGTAGACTGCTTTATTGCATTGAAAGATAAGCATGAAAATCTCAGGTTAAAGATCGCCGGGGGTATGACCAATGAAGATAAGCCTTTTGTCAAGGCCAATATCCAGAAGCTCAGCGCCAGCGAGTATATGGATGATGTCGAATTTACTCCGACCTTTCAGCGGAATGAGAGATTTGACTTCTTTAGCTCGATTTCGGTTTTGGCAGTCTCAGAAAAGCGGGAGCCCAGCTATGGTATGTATGCTCTGGAGGCTTTGGCATCCGGGGTTGCGGTGCTTTTGCCCGATCATGATATTTTTCGACAGTATCAAAAGGATCTGGGCGAGGTGATCCAGTTATATGATCGTAAGGATCAGGGCCAGCTACAGGATAAACTGGCATTTATGTTGTCAGATCCCGGGCAAATGAGTCAATTGGGCCGGGCCGGACGGCAAAAACTGATGGAAGTTTATCAGCCGGCAGCTACCGCAGGGCAGCTGCTGGCAGTTTTTGACAGGATTATGCGTGATTATTGATTATTTTTCACAACCATCCCATAGTCTAGGGAATAGGTGTGTTAAGCTGATTTGCGGTAGCAAAAATAGCTTTTTTTTGG
>JAEIOG010000105.1 GCA_016342495.1 Phycisphaerae bacterium | reverse complement strand
ACTACAGTGTAACTCATATCCCGCTATTTTGAAATATTTAGTTTTAGCCCCACCTCATATGGGATGGCTGTGAATCAACTTCAGAAAAATCGGTATTTAATAATTTTGCTTCGGCAAAACATGTACCAACTAATTTTGATTTTGTGAAATCTACTCTTTCAAATATTACTTCACGACAATCTGCAAATGATATGTCTGCATGGTTAATTTTGCAATCATAAAACCTACAATTCTCATCGAACTTTGTATATCTCAATGTTGCGCCAGTAAAACTTACATTGTAAAAAGTTACGTTTTCAAATGTGCAATAATCAAAATCAGTTCCAGCTAATACATCGATGTCGTTAAATGTCTCATTTGATATCATAACACCACGCAAGTCTCGAGATGGATTATCACTGCAAAGATGTCTATTCTTACAGCTATCAATAAATGGTAGCTCTTCCCATGCATCTCCCTTTTGTAAGTGTTTAACCCAATTTGTATTGTTTTCTTTGATGTCTTTAATGATAGCTTCTTTTCGTCCGGCATTTTCTTCAGATTGTTCCCATCTTTCAATGAGTTGTTTTTCTTCTTCTTTTGTATTCATATTTTTTATGGCTCCACAATAATATTTTCTATTTTAAGTATATCGCTGATATGTTGTATTAGGGTTTCATCTTCTGTACCTGGTGAATAATATTCTTCGGCCATATCGCTACCAGTACAGAAATTATATAAATCTCTTTCACTTCGTGCAGAACGCATGAATATTGGGATGCTCTTATAATGCTCTTTGTAACTTCCTTTTTTGAGACGCCAAAGAAGTTCTATCCCAACTAAACTATCTGGGACTGATTCTTTTTTATCTTTATCACTGCCTAGCCACTTGAAATTAGCATGTGATTTTCCCATAATATCTAAAACAATACAGTCGTATAAAATTTCACTGCTATTTACACTTTTTTCAAATTTCCCGATATTCATAGCAATATCAATATTGGTATGAATATATTGAGATAGCTTGCCTTTTAGGTTTTTAATAAAATGAATATTTTCGTATCGGTATGGTTCATCTTCAAAAATTAAAATATTTATCGTTTTCATCTATTACTCCAAATCGTTTGGATTAGAAGGAATTCTTATAGTTAATTTAGTAACATGGTTTGTCCCTTCGATTATATCTCTTTGCAGATTTTCTCGTGGTCTGCTTTCAAGGGTTATTTTTCCTTTAAATTCGTCTTGAATTACTCTGCGACAATAGGAAAGACCAAGACCGAGACTATGTACCTTTCGGACAGGATCTTTATAACGCGATTTTACTAAGGGATCAAATACTGTTTTGAATTCATCTGTTGCTACACCAGTTCCAAAGTTTGACATAATAATAACACAACTTTTACCCTCCTGCTTCACAATAATATCTATAGAGGTAGCAGAATATGAATAAGAAATGGCGTTGCTAAACAAATTAAGTAAAACCAATTCAAAATGTTCCTGATATCCATAAACGACAGTATCAAGTGAAAGTGTTTTTTTAATTTCACACCTGCGTTTTGCTCTTATTGCCTGCCGACGAAAATATCCATCTAATTTTTCGAAAGATTCGTTAATATTAAACATTATAGGCTTTTCTGGAGAAGATTCATCTAGATAATGAGCGGGCAATACACTCTCATTGTTGTTGTGAACAGAATTACGAGACACTCTGTTGTTTCTAAAAGAATAAAAATTTTCTTTCAATAAATCCATTTGCATAGTCCCATCACTGATTGCATCTTTAATTTCTTGAAACTTTACTTCTTCATCATCATTTTCTAGAGTTATATTAATTTTGCCAAATTCATTTTTTGCTGAATTGATCATACCTATTGTGCGACCAAGAAGGTGAGCTGTTTCAGACATCAGGTCGTCAAGTCTGATTCGAGAATAAGCAGATTTAATGTATTCAAAAACTTTTGAAATAGCTTCGGTAAAAATAACTCTTTCAAAGGCACGAATTTTTCTACCATTATACCCAAAACCAATCAAGACAAAATTATTTCCTTCAAATATTTCTGAAAAAATTATAGAGTGAGTCTTACCAAAGCATTTTTTACTTTGAAGCCAATCAAAATCCATAATTCCAGAATGATGCGGCAAATAAAGAGGACCTGTTTTGTTTGATAGAGACTCAAATTCTTTTCTTGAACGAAACATTATGCTAGAAGAATGTTCAATTCCTTTTGGTATTACGACTTTTGACTTCATATCTGCATAGTCACCACTAGGTGACGAGTAAATGGCCGCACTATTAAGCTCGAAATAATCTATCATATCTTTCAAAGCTTTTTGAGTCTTACCCCATATACTTTTTTCACTAATACTGCAATCTGCATCGCCTAAATCTAAGGTTCTGATAAATTTCTCACCATCATATAATGCCCCTTGTTGTAATGTATTTGAGGCAATATATTCAATAAGTTCCACTTTATCTGTAATGTCGTTTGCAATCTCCATTTGCTGTTTTTTTGAAATGATTGGTATTTTATCTACTTCGTTGTGTAGTGTTTTTGCTATATCATCCCACTCTACATTGTTTTTATCGGGAAAATATTCTCTCCATTTTTCACCATTTTTTAAGGTATTAATATAGCCGTGAATCTTTTGGGAAGTTTCATCTCCTTCACTTCGCCCATTCCCTACTACTAATAAAGCAAGAGTTGAGTTATCATTCCCTCTTTTGTGTCTAATTGGAATATGATACTCAATCAAGCCAAACGAACATTTTTTCCAACCTTTAGCATTGTTAAATTGATTGTTTTCTTTTCCAATAAGTGCAGCAGATTTGTAAAAAGTGCCATAACCATCTATTGATCCTTTAGCGCAACATTTTATTTCAGACTTATTATGAATATCGCCCCTTATAATTTTGCAAAACCCACAATAACCCTTATTACTATCTACGCGTGGGTAGCATGGTTTTACCTTATCATTGTCATAAAGATAAACCATAGTTGGCCTACTTCCCTCAAAGTGATCGAAAAGATAGTCTTGAAAATCCTGATATATTTCATATATATAACTACTGCTAATTTGTGATGAATAAGATTTTCTTTTTTGTTCATTGTTAAAATTGTTCATTATTGATGTTACTTCCATGAAATCGCATTAATTTAGTATTAGGACATTGCTATTAATGATGTGTTCCTAGTCAAATGTCATACTGTATCTTTTAAATTATTTCAAAAATCTATAAGTATTAACTCATGAATTATATTCCATATAGCCTTTTCTTATTTTCCACCAAGGGCTTCTTCTGAGAGCAGCTTAATATTTTCATAACAATTATTGATTATTTCTTGTTTTAATTCCGCCTTGGCATTTGTTGATTCAATATTTTTTAATTTATCGATTTGTTCTTGAATTTGTTTAGCGTAAGATAATGCATTAACTTCGTCTGTTGATTTAAAAAGATTAACATCAATCCAGTCTTCTGCAGATACAGCCATTTGTCTTTCAATTCGATTTTCTATATAATCTTCCTTGAAAAAGACAGTATCCAACCAGGAAGCCAAATTGAAATACATTTTGCCATCTTCTAATTCGTATTCATCTTGAACGTGCGTGTGGCCCATGATGACATATTTAGGCTCAAAACTCAAATTCCGCCAACGAATCAATTCGTCATCAACTAAGCTTTTAGCATATTTTCGATAATTACCTTGTGTGTCTTCATTGCTCAATTCTTGTGCTATGCGGTTGTCGGTTATAACTAATTTTGATAGGAGGGGTGAACTAAGCAACCAAGACTTAAATGTTGATGCTGTTTCGCTATCTTTGTATACCCCTACGATTTTATCTTTGAGGTAATCTTTGATACCTTCTTCATAGCAGCCTTTTTCAATTAAAAAATCCAGATAATTCAGATAATTCAGTAGTTCACTACATGGCCTGATGTTATCAACGATTGATAGTGGGGCTTTAGCAGGAATATTAGAAGGCAGTGGCCCATGAGTCTCATTTCGAAATTCGTTGCCTAATTCACCAATTTCTAAAGGCCTTACGATTTTAGTGACAATATTGTCACCAAAACAACGTTCTTTACCTTTTCTACAATTGTCGGTATCAAAGCGATGCCCATGCTCTGCATAAATCTTGAACGATTGGGATGCATACCAATCATCAATTACAAATCGGCCCAACTGTTGCAACCATCGCTATTAGATAATATCCTTTCGGAAACACTTTTGACTATTAACCTGCATGACCGGGGGCTTAATCGCTTGCCTGTACCGCTTGAACTCGCCATATTCAATCCGCAGATTATTGAAGATAAGGATACCATCAAAACTTTGAAAATAACTCTTAAGCTGATAGACCATCTGCTTTGTAGCGGCAATCCCGGCCCGCTCATTGATTAGCTGCCAATAAAGCGGACTCTTAGCCTTTATCCCCCGCCATCGAGTAGTTGGCTAATGCCATCCATGGCCTTTTGATATTTGGGTTCTTTGATTATCATGAAAACATCATTTCCAGAATTTAAATATTAATTTCGATGGGCAACTCGCTACCCATCCTTACTAGTCATGCGAGATATTAAAGTAAAATCTCATCGCTGCATGACCATAGCCTATTTTCAAACTACATATTACTATCTGGTATGGCATGGGCGAGAACAATAAAAACACCCGTCTGAATTCTGGTAATGGTTCTTTTTGGATTCCTCAACTGCACCATGGCAGCTACTGAATTCGCCAAGATAAACACGATTTACGGAATCTGGCAAGTACAAACAGTTAGATTCATGGACTTCATGCTCACCGGTGGACTGTGCATTCTTATTCACATAATAACTACTCATTATATAATCTCCAACAAAAGTTTCTACTATAATGAAAGCAAACATTTGCTTTCTATACAATATCAATCAACATTTTCTTCATCATTTGCTTTTTTTTGTATATTATTTCTTATCTTTGTTTTAATAGTTTCGGAATGACTTTCCATACCTTCAAATACGCCTTGTGCAACATCAAAGAAGGTTAGTGCTGTTGAGCAGATAATGCCATACAACAAAACTAGAACTAATCTAGCGTGCGGTGTAAGAACAATTAGCTCTTCACCTTCCTTAGCATCAGGTAAAAACGCTAATATCGCACAACATCCCAAAGCAACTACTAGTAAAATAACTGCCCATGAAATAGCGGCATGAAGGTTTTGCAATGCTTGAACACGGTTTAGTTCTTGTGATGCTAAAGGTCTTTCCCCAATAGAGTATTTACGATCAACATTTGCTTGGCCAACGATACTATGCGCTAAAGGCAATAGCCCCAGTAATACCGCAGCTAAAACTGAAAGAACCGCTATAATCATAGTCAATGTTTCCTTCTCTGGCTTTCCAAATTTATAAGAAAGGAAGAAACCAAAAACCATAGGTATAACACCAAAGAAGATAATACGCTTCCAATCCCGACGACGTTCTCCGCCGGTATAATAAGAAGCAAAGTGACAATATGCTATGCCACGCAGACCAGTCGGACGTTTAGCCATCATTCACCCCCACTAGTTATAGAAGATATTTTATGCCAAGCTTCATCGGCTGCTGAGTGTATGCTTTCCCAAGTTGGTACATTTCCATCTCCAAGAGTAACTTGATCGGTTATATCCATTCTAATTGGACTGTCATCGGGATTAAGCAAACTAAATGTTTGTGTTCTTCCCTCATATCTAATCGCAACTTTCAAGTCATCTACTGCTCCAGAGCCCATACCATGGCCAACAATTGAATCTTGAAGTTTGCCGAATTTTTTAATGCGATTCCACATTTGTCTTATTGCTTTTGGGCCAAACCCTCCCTGCCTATATAGACGCATTTCGACCTTATCGCCTTCTTGACCAAGTCTTTCATCAGCTACGGTATTTTTTTCCATGGCTTTTTTTGATTGTGTGGAATTACCATAGTTTATTAAAACTACATCTTGTAGGCTTCCTTGAGCGGCAAAGGCTTCAAGAACCTGAGCATCTAATAATTGAGTGATATTTACCGTCCTAGCATTATCATCTACTTCACTGGAAAAATAACGGGTCAAATCACGGCTCATATAACCTTTAAGCCCATCAGTTCCCATTGTCTGCATTAAAATAATGTCAAATCTATTGCCATCTTCCAAATGCATACGGAAATATAATGGAGTTAAAAGACCTTCATTTATTGCGGTCTTATACTTTGCATTTCCATCTCTTTCATCAAAGTTTCTAATTTCCCTTACCATTCCAGCTTCACCTTTAAGGAATATTCCCGCCAACATACGGCGATCTTCGCTACGAACTATCTTATCTAGCATTATGGCTCTTTGGTCATTGTAATTTCCCTGGCTGTCTTGATCTCCTAAGCGAGTAAGTTGCATATGACGACTTTTTAAGTAATTATTAAATTCTTCATATGCGTCTTGAGGTGAATTACGCTCAAATTGCCACCAATCTTTTTTACGACGCTGTTTAATCATAATACGATAAGCCGATAACCCTATTAACATAATAATCACTCCATAATTTTCTAAATATGTGGTAAATTGCTTAATCCAACGTTTTCTCAAAAACTTTATTCTGATGATATTCTAACGCCCTTTTATCCGGGGCGAATTTATCGGGCAGGGTTATTGGATGACCTTCGGTTTTAGTTATTAATGGCATTTGCTCTGGCAAAGATCCCGCCATCCCGCTGGCATCGTTATTATCTAATTCAGTATTTGCTTCGGCATAGGCGATTAATAAGTCATCGAAGTTATTATTAAATTCGTCCCAGATAGCTCGGTCGCCTTTACTAGTATTTTTCAGCCCTTTTATCCCCGGGGCCTGACAAATAGGGTCGAAATTGGCGAAATTATACATTTTCATCGCCAAAGCACCCGGCGTTCGCCCGAGCCGGGCGGCAATAGCGATAATAGCTGGATTTGTCCGGTGAATCCGCCCGAGGGGTATTATGCAATACCAGTAAAATGCAATTGTCAGCTCGCTTTTTGTACAGTTTTTACAAATCATATAGCGATATTAATCAATAATAATTTGCGATACAAGTAAAATAAAAGCCCATATCCATAAAATATATAGCTATTTAGCCAATAATTTTGACATCATTTTAAGCCTATTTATATATAGTGCAGGTTTTCAGAAAAGGTTAACAGAATAATCAGAAATTTTTTAAAATTTTCTATTTTTAGCTTAAATATCTTGAAAATCTATACAAAATCATGTTTGGAGAGATGAAAATAGCAGTTTAAAAAAGTAAGTAAGATTTAATTGAAATTTTCATTAAAATTGGAATTTCAGTAATTTTTTTAAGAGAATATGGTATTTGTCAATATTTTGATAAAAATACGCTTGCTGCACAAATAATCATCTGAGTGCGAAACACCGGTGAAAAGTGCATCGCTTGTTGGGCCGGTTTAACAGCGTAGCGTCTGGCAAAATGTCGCTGGCCACTTCAGGATATCGTAAAACTTAAATAGTTATACAAACTAATATAACCATGGAAACGTTAATCGCTCGAAAGAATATCTTGCATTATCCACAACTTGACACCATTTTGATGGTCGAAGAGTTTATTCGTGACAATCCAGGTGAATATAAGAAAAAAACTCTTTGGCAAAATCTGCCTAAGAAAATGATATATCAAACCTTTTGTGTTATTTTCGATTATCTTCAAGAATCTGGTAAAATTGCTGTAGATAGCAACGGCAAAATCTGCTGGATTTGGAATCCTGAATTAGCTAGGAAATATTTATCTAAACCGAATCTAAGCTGGCGAAAATGAAATCAGAAATCAAATTCTCCGATGAGAGAGTCAGAAAAGCCTTACAAGATTTAAAGAAGTCTAAAACCGAAGATAAACAATTGTACAGATGGATAATGCGAGCCTTTGAGGATTTAGAAGGTAATGCTTTTTGTGGTATTCAAATCCCAAAAAAACTAATTCCGAAGATATATATCAATAAATACGGTATTGACAATTTATGGAAATACGATTTGCCCAAAAGCTGGAGGCTAATCTATTCGGTTGCTAACGGCCAAATATGTATCGTATCAATTATCCTTGAATGGATGAGCCACAAGGATTACGAAAGAAGATTTAGTTATAATTAAGGTAAAATCCAGAGACTCTGACGATACGGACATGAATGCTAGAATGCAGCATGCAATGTCGGGTTCCAATACTGATTGTACTCAATAAAATCATTTACAAACCAGCCATTTAATGAAAAGGATAATTTAGAGGCTAGATCGCTTGAGATACCGTTTTTGGATATTATGCCTCTTTCCTACTAGCCAATACTTTTGCAGATGGAAAATCTCATTATTAAATTTTATTTTCAATTCATTTATCCCTTGGTATAATCTTAAAAATACAGAGGTAATAATCATGGTAAATTTTGATTCAGAGAAAACACAAAACCTTAATCTATCTCCAAAAGAGCTGGCTATCCTGATGCATCATTGTAGTGGTCTGATTGATGATGAGATTTTGCGAAAATTATTTTCAGCAACAAATGGCATGCTAATCTTGACTAAACAGCAAGCTCAAAATCTTCGACTAATAGTTGATGGCTGTTTAACTAAAGTCCTCAATCCAGATGAAGCAGATATTCTTAGTCAGATTTTCAATAAGCTTTCCCCAAATCACCTTACTCGTCAAATCTCTGAGCAGATGGCAGAAAAAGAATTTGAAAGCCTGGAAGAGTTACAGGAATTTACCAACTCTTTTATGGAAAAACAAAATAATACTCCTGACCCGGAACTTGGAGGATTCACGCCTGCTCAAGCACATAAACTTCTGTATACAGAATGGGATAGTCCAGAATGTTCAATGAAGCTTAGCCATAATCTATCCTTTGAGGAAGTCAAAGCTATTCCACTATACCATAATGCAATAACTTTACTTAAAACCTTAATTGACCTTAAAGAGTCACCAACTGTAACAGCAACAGGAAACTTAAATCGAAAAGCAGTAAAAGCCATGCTGGACGATTTTATGATTGATGAAGAGAAATTAAGAATAATATTAAAGTACAATAAAGTGATTAATGAACTTGATGTTTTTGATATTTGGCGAACAAGGCAAATATGTTATTATGCAGGGCTTATCAGAAAGGAAAATAATAAATATCTTGTAACCAGGAAGGCTCAAGATCTACTCATCCCAGAAAATGCCGGGAAATTATACCTGCAGTTATTTTTAGCATTTTTTAGAAAATTCAGCATGGTAGGGTTTGACCATTTATCGGAACTTGATGATTTTCAAGCAACAATGGTATTTTCAATTTTTCAGTTAAGCCTTCTTGCAAAAAAAGAAATAAGATTTGAAAAAATCTATAAAAAGCTAGCATTGCCCGCTATTGTTGAGTATTGCGAAGAAATTGCCGAGCGATATGTTCCAGTAAGTACCCAAATCGATTACCGGATTATTAAACCATTAATGTATGCAGGTTTATTGGATTGTAAATATAAAAAAGTAGATTATTTTATGCAAGTTGATACAGTGCGAATTAATAAAGTTTTTCAAGAATTTATTAGTTTTACACTTTGAGTATTAGTTATTGCTTTTAATTCTTAGTGCTACAAGGCTTGTATTCAGGATCCTACTATTGGTTAATAGCTTGTACTCAATTAGCATTATGCCGAATAGGTTTTTAGTATTAATTTCTGATGTTTGCTGTCGAATGTGATTTTGAATTTGTCAAAGAATTTGTTTCTACCTAAAATGATTGGACAGGAATCATTGGAACTAATAAGAACCGGTATTTTAAATTCATATTTTTCGTGATTTTGTTTTAGTGTAATATTGACATTTGATTCAATGCATTCAATTTTTCCTCCAAATCCATATGAATCTTGTTTTGGCCCTGTCATATCCAGATTTAATATCTCTGCCAATCCTTTGGGTATCACTGAACAATCTGCTCCTGAATCTACTAATGCAATTGTGTTCATTTTTAGCGAAGAATTTCCTTTAAAGAATACAGGAATGGAAGGAGTTTTGATTTGTGAGCCTTTTTTGCCTGGCAGCAGTTTGTAATGATATATCAGGCCCATTTTAAAGAATCATTGTGCCTTCCTCTGGTACTCTGGCAAGAAGAAATTTTTTATGGGGGCATTCGGTTTGAGCTTTCTTGACAATATCTTTAATGTCATCACCTGAGGCAATTACGTGTTCATCGCAGAGTATAATCCATTTTCCTTTATATTCTTCTAAATTTGCTGTTAAATAAGCAGAATAATTTTCATCATTTTCAGCCATGTACTATGAACGGCGAGATTGTTTATAAAGTTTACTTAGGTTTATAACTAATTGGTGAAAATAGTAAATCAGTTGAAAACTTATAAATAGAACTGATAAATAAAAAACGACAACCTTAAGAGTCGTCGCTGCGTTTATTGCCCATTCGGACTTGGTTAGATAAAAATCAGTCAAAATAGTTGGAAGAAATTCAGAAGCTACAAAATTTTATGAATCTGGAAGAAATCATTGACAATTTCTGTTGCCATAGTTAGTATTTACAGAAAGAAATGTCAAATGATATAATTCTAGTCGGAGTATTTAGCATGTTAACGCAAAGTAAAGTAGGATTTAATGTGTATGATATTTTTTGGTATATAGCACCTGGAGGAGCGCTCCTAATGGGCCTATATATTTATCATCTGTTTTTTGGTATTGAAATATTCTCCAAAATCAGCGTGGTTTTGAAGAAGGCTGATAAAGATTTCATAAAATGGGTTCAAGATGCAGGACTTATTACAATAGCATTATTTTTAATGTATGCTATTGGCCATTCTCTTTTTGTCTTGAGTTCAGCTTTGATAGATAAACTATTGGTAGAACGCATTATGGGGCATCCTTACTTAAGATTGTTTAATACTGTCTATAATAAGGACGTTCCATTTGTTTGGTACATGAAAACCAATCAAACAATCTACAAACATTTAATATCGTTTGCTATTGTTGCTACGATTTTCTATTTTAAAAATTGGAAGATAGCTTTATATGTGCTAATTGCACTTTTTGTGATTCTGCTTACAGTAAAAATTGTTTTTACTAATTTAGCATTAAATGATATTTTTAATCCTCTTTCTGTCAAAAAAGAAAAGAAAAAGGCGGATAATATAGCAAATATATTCAAAATGAAAATATTTGCTACGATCCCTTTTTTTATCGATAGTATTTTCTCAGTTCTTTTCAGAATGTTTAAACCTTTTGAAATATCATTTCAGAATGAATTTTCAAAGCGATTTGAAAAAACATTTAATATCCCAATGGAAGAGTTGGCCACCAATGTTTTTTGGCTTCCTTATTCATACTTATGCAGAAATAATCAAAATAGCTTTGAGCTTATATCATATCTTCAAAGATTATTCTCTTTTTTACAAAACATGTCTGCGGTTTTTTTGTTACTATTTATTTACGGAATATCTGATGCAAATTCAATAGATCCAGGAAAGAAAGATATTCACAATTTATGGTCTATGCTGACTGGGATGGGTTGCGTAATACTGGTCTTAAGATATTATTACCTTTATTATAACTATTATTCAAAAAGTGTTTTTCGAGTATTTTATGAAATGACCGGGAACAATCAAGTGTCAGAAGAATGATCTTCCGGTATTTTTATACCCAGGCTTTCAATATATTTTCGATTATATTTGCCATGTCCCCGTAATGAGTTGGGGCAGTATTCCAACCTTAAATAGTCATAGCAATTCTGTCTGACTCCACCTACTGTATCGCCTCCACTCTGAAGTCCACATATTAAACCCGCAACGACAGCAAATGGATGAGGGTGTATCCAATACCCAATGCTTGCACCACCAAGACCCCCAACAACTAAATAAGTAACTAAATCACGAATTTCACTTTTATCCAATTCTGCTTTTTTTTCTTCCCATAACTTTATCAACTCTTTTTCAACTTCCTTTCCAAGATCGTTATCATTTGCCATTTTAAATGTGAATTGTAATTTTTTTTGAAGTAATTTGCCGATATTACTCCTGCGTACAATAGGATCTTATTCAATATAAAAACCGATTCTGCGTACGTTTTTGGCGGAAATCACCCGTCTCCATAATTACTATAAATCAAGGCATATATAAATTTTACTGACCTGAGAGTTGCATTGAAAAAACCATTTCTAGTTTTGAAAATTTTAGCAATTCTAAAGAACTTATTTACACCGCGATGACCCAAGTTCGATTCTTGGCGAGCTCATGACATCTTACATTCTTTGAGTAGATCAGTTGAAAGCTTAGAAATGGAACTGGTAAACAAAAAAGCGACAACCCAAAAGGTTATCGCTTAAGAATATTAATCTATTATGATTTTATACTGAATAAATACTTGCCATTGTCCATAATAGACACCATTATATAACACCATATCCCCAAAGTATTTCAGCATATCGCAACTGCCATCTGGTTTTATCAGCTTAATCCAGGAAGTATAAATGCCCTCGATACATTCATATGGTCCCAGAGTCGGTCCTTCATTGCCTTTGATTTGCATATCCTGATTGGGATCGGCTCGGCCATGCAATAATTTGATATACAACATTGTTTATTCTTCCAATCCTTCATTGAGTTTGTCGGTATTAGCTTCGCAGGCCAGTAAATTTATTTGGACATCTGGCTCTATCGCCATACCTCTTAGATACTTGGTGAATTGAGCCAGCATAAAGCCTGCGGCAATATTTGCGCAATAGATAGTTGTTTTAGCGGTGCAAGGTTCTGCATAAGCCTGCTGGGCGGTAAATAATGTCTGAGGATAATATTTCCTGCTTGATTCATCATAAGCAGTTATTACCCTTAAACTCTCAGCTGCCATCCTGCCATCACAGAAGAAATTAACTTTATCTTTTACCGCCTGGAAAATATGTTTACGGGTTTCTATGCTATCGACACAGCACATAACGATATTGCCAATTTCCAGAGATCTCTTGAAACGATCATTGATAATTTCAATGTGCAGGCTATGGTTTAATTGTCGACACAGGTCGGCAGTGGCATCAACCTTAAATCTTCCCAGGTCATTTTGTAAATAACCCTGGCTGGCCAAGTTACTGATTTCAGCGCAATCATAATCCACCAATTGCAGATGAGGTATACCAATAGCTGTTAATTGCAAGGCGACCTGCCTACCTACAGCACCAACGCCAATAACAGTTGCTCTACATTGCAGTATTCTTTCTACAGGCACAATATCTATTTGTCTGGAATATCTTTCATTCATAATAAGCCTCGCTTTCATATTGGAAGTCTTGAGTTGCCAGTTCATTCATCAGCATTTCCCGTTCGGTAGGGCTTAGCATGCCGATTTCTTCAATTATATCTTCAAGGTTAAACATGGAGATACAATCTGGTTCAGTTGCAATTTTTCTTCTGGAATGAATTATTGATTTTTCAGCGGAAACATTATCTTTGTAGATCTTTTCCCAGAGGCTATAATCACTATTTGCAAATTCCTGGCTATAGTCAATATCTATGGGTATTTCAATATCACATTTAATACCTGAATTAAAATGCAGACGACAATAGGATTTGTTCTTTTTAGCAATAATTGCCATAACTGAAAAATTACAACTACCAAAAACTCGATTAAATGTTTGCTCATCGGTGCCGCTGGGATCAGGATCAAAACCAGGATGGGTATGTATCCAGATTCTGGCGAATTGTTCAGGCCTTAAACCTCTAGCGACCATTTCTTCAAAATAGTCTGCTACCGCTATATCATCAAAATTTACCGTAACTACAGTTACCTTCTGTTTTATAATGACAATATCGGTGACCAGTAATAAATCATCAGTATCGGTTATCCCAAAACCGCCAACTTCATTATCTGTCATATCACGCATAAAAATTAGTTTAGACCAGGCATATGGTGTAAAACGCAGTTGCGGTTCTTCAGGCAACATCTTCTTCATTGTATTGTTCCTTTCTTGATTCTTCGCAGTTAAAGCATAAGTTTTCATCATTAACACATTCTTTACAAAACACCTTCCCACAATCCTGACAAGTTGCAGTGCATGAGTTGCAAACTGGCATCTGACATTCAGGGCATTCATAGCTGCAGGCCAGACAAACAGTTGTTTCGCATAGCTGGCAACAGGTGCTGCAGCTTTCACAATAAGTATTATTGCAGGATTCGCAATAATAGCTGTCATCTTCACTGAGAGTATAATCGCAATCATTACATCTTACGCCACCCCAGTCTTCCAGTGAAACATATGGGCTGTCGGGGTTATAGGTATTGAGGATTTGATTTACGATAGTAAAAAAGTCATTGACTCTACCTGTCATCAATGCCTTGCGAATCAGGTTATAACCATCACCTTCACAGAGTTTTTCATTAGAGATATGCGGATGAGTTACATTTTCATCTGAACCAGCCGGATTGGGATCTAAAGCAACAATGCGATATGGTGGATTAGTTGCAAGTTTTTCAATTTCAGGCAGATGCAAATTAATCTCAAATCTTCCCAGATCAATATCTTCTAAAGTAATCGGCTCAGTTGTAACAGAAATTGTATGTGCCTGTAATTTGACATCATCAAACTCATTATTGAGATTGATCAGTTCAGCGACGATATCACTGGCTTTAGGGATTATAGAATCTTTAGCCTGTAAGAGATTTTCCAATTGTTGTAGTGATGACATTAAATCATTGATATTTCTGTTAATCCGTAAGCGAAAATTATTAGCAGCACATAACCAGTTGCGATTTAATGCTATATCAAAACTTTGTGAATCACTTTGGAATATCTCGAATTTATCTGATAAAGTTTCCAGTTGATGATTGATATGTTTGAGCTTTTGATATTTGAGCCTGGATAGCTGTTTGCGCAAAGTATTTGCTATTTTATTATGGATTTTATATTTATTCATGATTTTATTCCTTGCTAAATGAAACCCTCTGCCATATGATTAATATGAACAGAGGGTGATGCTTATGTTTTGCAAGGCCTGTAATTTTATACAGGTCTTGCACCATCTATTTTCAGTGGCGTTATCGTCACTCGATCATTTTCTTGTAAGATATAATCTTTAGGTACTGGCTGACGATTGACTCGAATAAGATAATCTGTAGTTTCTTCATGGGGAAGTTTTTGTTGGAACAAAGCTTCAATACTGGTATCATTGCCAATTACCAGATAATCAGCGAAGCCGGCACCGCTATTGTTGATAAACATGATTTTCATGATAGAATTTCCTTTCATTTATTAATACTGAATTTTAATTAACTCATCTGTTTTTTATAGTTGGCGGACTACGTGCATTATCTTGATTCATATCTTTATCCTTTTAGTTTTTGAAAAGTTCCGGGGCGATTTCTTCTAAAGGTTTGGGATGCCAATGCAAATCCCGTTCAATTGATAATCCCAGTGGACCTTTGATGGCTTGTAATTCACTTAAACTGAAATAGCCTAATTCTTTTTCAAAGCCGTCGACTAAGCCAAAGAAGGTATCCTGGCCATCATACTCGGTTGCATAAAAATTCCATGAATTCCAGGGCACAAAAAACTTCGCATAGACAATGGCCTTACCGCCTTTACCATCCTGGGCATATAATTGTGGCAGTTTCTTTTTGATTTCTTCTGTTAATAACTTCATGAGCTTCACCTGCTTTCTTGATTAGAGATACATAATGATTGTTTACCACAGCTTATTTTGATAGTAATAATAAGCATGTGAATTGATTTGTAGCGGTAGTTAAAAGGTTTAAAATGAAAAAAGCATATCTGGTAAATACCTTCTGTACTTGTGGTTAATGATGTGAAATATCCCGGAATAACTTATTTTGGGAATATAGCTGTCGCTATTTGTTCATCGAGGCTGAAAACAATTATTTCCTAATGGTTTTCATTTATAATCGCGGTTTCTGGAGAGTTACTGTTTATTATTGATGGATTAAAAGCACAATTGTGCTGATGCGATTTGAATTTGTTTGATAGCAATGGCAGGAAAAGACGCTATAAAATAAATCAACTGAATTGCTTAGTTGGAGATGTCAAATCAAAACAGTTGATTATTCTTAAAGCGGAAAATCTTATATTATCCATGGAAGATTCGGATTTGTCTGAAATCATAGAAATGGTCAAAGGTTTGATTAAAAGAGCGGATATTTTATTAAGTGAATCCTAAAAAAAAGTAGCCAGGCCCATGGGGGGTTGAGGGGGGGGGATATCAGGCCTGGCAGCTTAAGGAAATTTTGTGTAATCTAATTATATGCACAAACTATATGACTGCAAGGATAATTTAAAATAAAAAAGCTGCCAGACCTGCTAGATTGGTGGAGAAGTAAGGACAGGCCTGACAACAGTTAATCTTTCTCAAATAATACACAATGCGTATAGTATTGTCAATTGCTAATAATGATATTCTATTAATTTGTTCATTTACAATGTGGGAATATACAGATAAGCAAAACTGAGAAATTAAGATCTGAAAAACTTTATATATCGTTCCCTCTTGTATAATTCATGAAAGATAAGAGGGGTGTTTCAAAAATAATAGTAACTGTTTTAATGATTTTGCAGATAGTTGTTGCAATTACGATAATTAGTGCTTTTATTTACAAGATATTTGATAACTTTAATGGAGAGTTATCATTTGAAAACAAGATATCTCAATATGAAATCAAAGAAGTCAAACTTTGGCTCACTGGCGGAGCAGCTATAAAAGTCAAGAGTAATTCAGTAGCTGAAAATATGAATTCAATCAAAATCATATTCTATGACAAGAACCGGGATAGTCATGATATTATTATCAGTGATCCAGATAGATTACCGGGCTTGCATGAAACAAAAACTATTATTTTATCTATGGATGAAGTACCAATTAATAATTCTGATATAGAAAGTCTAACGGTCTTTCCAACCGATGGCAAGAATTTTGGCCTTGAATCTAAAGAGCCTGAGGTATTAGTCCAAAGAGATACTTCTGGTAATCGAATATTAGATGCACCGCCAGAAGCTATCAGCTGGTGGAGATTTGATAAAACGCCTCGGGATCATCTTGGCTATAATCATGGTGAATTATTAGATGGTGCTATTATTAATAAAGATGGGCAATTAGAATTAAATGGCGATGGAGCATACGTAGAAGTCGGTCATCATGAAAATCTGGATATCAAAGATAGCGACTGGACTATCAGTGTTTGGGCAAAACCAGATCAGCTTTCAGCTGGTCAATATATTTTATCTAAGAGAAATCTGGCTAATCGTGCAGATGGTCAGTATGCAATATCATTGTATGAAAATACTTTCAGAGCTTATCTATTTGACACTTATGCCAAAAATACCAATGGCCAGGAATGGATCAATGCCGATCAATGGATATATTTGACTGCAGTATATGAAAAATCCGATAGTATGAGAACTTTTGTCAACGGCGTTTTTGACAGGGAGATTCCGATAAGTAGCTCATCATACTTTGTACTTGAAGACAGTCCGTTTCAAATTGGTTGTCTTAATAAAGCACAGTGCTTCAATGGATTAATAGATGATGTTATACTCTTTGAGAAAGCCTTAACTCAAAGTGAAATACAGGCTGTCTACAATAACCAGATGAAGGTTTAGTTTCTCCTTTTCATTAAATAAGCTCCGCTTGCTAATAAAAGTAATGTTGTCGGTTCTGGTACCTGACCAGTTGGTATATCAGCATTTACAGGAGCTGCCCAGTCCCCAATTGAAGTCATAGCCTGTATCTGTGCTTGTTCGGTCATCGTATTTTTTGCATAAATTGTAAATGACTTTGTTTCTCCACATAGGATATCTTCATAGCTGTTTAGTGTATATAGTTCAATCTCATCTGATCTGACCAATGCAACCCAATTATCGGGCACATGAACTGAATAAATGGACTGATTAATTCCTGCAGGAATTAATATCCTGTAAATCGCATCATCCAGATTTTCGGATTGTGTTGTGTTTTTAACAAGATAATCAATTTTTAATTCACTTCCTGGCTCAGATAAATCAAAATCTGCAATGTTGCTCGTAGTAGTAATATTTATTTCAATTAAAGCGGCATTAATCATCCCTGCCATTAATAATATGATAAAGCAGTATCTTGTGAAATGTTTTAAGGTAAACATGTTTTTGACTTTCTATAATTATTGATACATCTGATGCATTTTATTCATGGTGTTTTTAATATCAGGCAGCATAACATCAGCATAAATTTGGGTTGTGACAATACGTGAATGACCTAACTGTTTTTGAACTAAACGTAAATTTAGTTCAATTCACGGTAAAATACCCTATTCTAAAACATCATATTGTGTATCATATTTCGTAACCATTCACAGTATTGTTAAAAAAAATTAATTTTTTCACAGAAAAAGCTGTTTAAACTGTTGGGAATTTGGAT
>JAEIOG010000104.1 GCA_016342495.1 Phycisphaerae bacterium | reverse complement strand
ACTACAGTGTAACTCATATCCCGCTATTTTGAAATATTTAGTTTTAGCCCCACCTCATATGGGATGGCTGTGAAATTTTTCTTAATATTTGGACATAAACCAAAGTCGTTGTGTCGCTTGTGTTTCACGTTGTATGTTGGTCGGGGGTTGCGGTTATAAAGTAAGGGATAGGTATAAATGATAATTTCGTGTTGTTTTTTTTATGATTTACGGTTAGAATTGTTGTTTGAGTCGATTATGATTTCGTGTAAGTTTTTGATATTAAACAACTAAGGGTTTTGAGCAATTATTGGTTGTCTCAGGAAAAATTATGTTTTATGAATATTCAAACAGGAGATGCGGTATGAAACTGGAAAAAATCTCACTAATCATAATGAGCGTTCTGTTACTTACAGGGATAGCCAACGCAATTGATTTTGCTGAACCGGTTCGGATCGAGGCGGCTGGGAAACCGGTCGATACTGGAAATGTTGGTCATGCTGCACCATTTGTCTGCGACTTTGACGGCGACGGTGTCAAGGATCTGCTGGTAGGTGAATTTTCCGGTGGGGTGTTGTGGATTTACAAAAATGAAGGGACTAACAGTAAACCCAAACTGGGTGAGGGTGTTAAGTTCAAAGACGGCAAGCCCGATGGCACCGTCCCCTGCGGGTGATGTATAGGATTTGGTCCACATGTTGTGGATATTAATAATGATGGGAATATTGATGTTTTATCTGGTTCATGGCCCGGCGAGATTTTCTTGTTTGAAGGTGCAAAAGGGAAAAAGTTCAAAGCGCCTGTCATGCTTAAAAATAAAAATAATGAAATAATTAATCCCGGCGGCGGAATCGAAGACCGCAGCAACGGAGGTATTCTTATCAGAGGAAACGCAGATTTTGAAACCACCGACGAGGGAACATTTGTCAATTATCACGGCAAAAGAATAAAGAACACTCCGGAAAAACCTATCTCAATTTCCGGCACAGCCACCGCTGTAAATGCAGTCGATTGGGATGCTGACGGTGACTATGACCTTATCGTTGGCAATATCAGTGGCAATGTGTATCTTGTGCCTAATGAAGGGGACGCCAATAAATATGCTTTTGGTAAGGAAGAGCAACTAAAAGCAGGCGACGAACTGCTCGGAGCCAAAAGCCGTGCGGGAGTATGTGTCGCAGACATCGATGGCGATGGCGACCTTGACCTGCTTGCTGGTGGGGATGATGGCAGTGTATCATTTTATGAAAATACAGGATCAGCCAAAAAGGCAAAGCTGGCAAAAGCTGTCGAGATTATACCGCCGGTAAAATCGCAATATGGCGCAAATACTCCGACAGAGCCTACACGAGGAACTCGCTCAAAACTTTGTGCGGCAGACTGGAACGGCGATGGGAAACTTGATCTTCTTGTAGGTGACTACGCAAGATTGAAGCCAGATGTCCCGGAACCAAGCGATCAGGAAAAAGCCGAACACGAAAAAATTAGAAATGAACTTAAATCAGTCCAAAAACGTTACAGTGAGCTTGCAAATAAAATGTATGGCTCGGAAAAAGAAAAAGACCCGGCAAAAATAAAAAAAATGCGTGAAGAAATGCCAGAAGTCAGATCGAAGATGGGCGAGCTAAGAGGAAAACTGCCAAAAGAATATGAAACCCATGGCTGGGTATGGCTGTTTCTGCAGAAATAATATCTGCGTGGAATGACCTGGTATTGTAGATTTGAACATAAACCAAGGCCGTCGCATCGCTTGCGTTTCACGTTATATGTTGGCGGCATCGTGATATAATAATTTTCACACAATCATTTATGCAGGAAAATTTCTCTTATTTCGCGCAAAGGGTAGCCACTGTCATTAAGTTTTTTTATGAGCTGGATTCTTTCGATAGCTTTATGGTCAAACAGTTGGGCACCGCTTTTAGTTCGGCCAGAGGCTTCCAGTAAACCAACCATCAGATAATATTGCAATGTCTGCTTGGATATTCCTGCCTGTTTAGCGGCCCTGGATATTGACAGTAATTCTTCCTTGTTGCTTTTTTTCTCGTCCATTACCTATAGCTGCATAACATGCTTATCTTACCTGCAAGTTCGCAAACTCCAATCTGATTTTACTTGCGCAATTCATATATTGATATTTATCACTTTCGACAAACTCTAATAGAAATGGCAACTTAATTCCATTTTGCCCCATTGAAACATATTTGTACTGGCCTATATTGACCCCGGCAAACTGATCCTTGCCGCTACGATTATATTTCAGCCAGATTTTGTCCAGTTGATTTGTTTCAGTATTAATCCACAAAGTCATTTTGTTATTACTGCCTACGAAATCACCAGTGAAATCAATCCGATGATGTTTTTTTCCACCTTTGGTTACAATGCCAACATAATTGATTTCATCAGCATCATTATTTACACCAGCGACTCCAGCAAAAGCATATCTTTCCAGCAAAAGCATTAAATGTGCCTCAAAGCATTCATTATCAGTTAGAGTTTTTATTTTCTTTCCATTTATGCTTATATCAGCTTTATCGTTATTTAGACACCATTTTTTATGACCTTCAGGCAATTTGCCAACTATCTCCACATCATTATCGCCAAATGCAACTTCATGATCCTGTAGCATTAATACCTGACCGGTCTGGCCTTTGTATGTCGCTGTAGCTGAGCCACAGATACAATTAATTTCGCACATACAGTCTATGCTGTGATAACAGGTAATGGTATTATCCTCAATCACTTTCCGCAGCGTCGGATCGTCAATTTTACTTATTTTTGCCCCGATATCTGAACTGGCAGATTGGCATCCGCAAAAGACTGCCGACAACAAAAGTACTACTGTAAATCTAAACAAATAATTCATAACATCTCCTATCGAATCTAAAGATTAATTAATGGCGTTGACTACCGCAACTGCCAGAACCATCTCGTCCTTTGCAAAACAAAAAAATCCCTCCATCGAATTATTATAATACCACATCTTAAATGGCATGGCAACCTAAAATTATTTATGTGGAATGCTTGTTTTAACTCCAAAAAAGGCTCTATTCCAAAAATAATTAATAAAAATGGTCTAGTTATTGCCTTTTCTGCAGAGTGGGAATATGATACTTTTGTTATCGACAACTCTGTTTTACATCTTAGGTAAACCCAAAAATTTTCACAATATACTGAGAGGGTACGGAAATGAATAATGTTAGACGCAATTCTGTGTTGGTATTGTTGGTCGCTTTTATTTTAAGCTGTTGTAGCAATTTGTCTGCCTTTGAGCCCAAAGCTGGCAACTGGTGGCAATGGCAAAATGGCAACCAACAATTTACCACAAAAGCATTCAGTGTCAGTAAAAAAGTTGGTGGCTATAAAGTCATACAGATCAAGAGTTTAGAGGATGTTTATGGTGGGGGAAGCTATTACGCTAATATTGACGACCTCGGTTTTTGTCAGGTTGGAAGCGATGTTCATGATGCCATAAGCGGTCAATATCTTGGAATAGACTTGATGTATCCAGTGCTTCCCGGTATCGGAGGTATTGAGTATGGTGATCCCATTGGGGCAACAGCGCAATGGATCGGCTATAGCTTAGGTCCGGATGAAACGATTGATGATGTAGATAATTGCGATAAAGAAGAATGGGAAATATTAGGCTATGAAACGATAACGGTTCCTTTTGGCACTTTTGAAAATGCCATGAAGGTTAAAAGTCGTAGTTATTATTCCGGTTGGGCTGATATTGTTGATGGTGCTATCGAACCTGGTGGTGACTGGGAATATTATGATGGCAGCTATGAATGGTATGTCCCTGTTGTTGGAATGATTCAGGCTGTGGATATGGATGAACAGGGAAATGCCGGGGCAGATTTATTGCAACTGGTCGATTGTAAAGTTAGTGGGAAAATTGATTATTTACCCGATGGTCAAATCACTCCAGCTGAGATTGAGCTGACTGTCATCGGCAAAAAACTTCCGACAGATACGATTTCAGGGAGTGGCGAAAAATTTTCATTAACTGTTTTAATCGAAAATGTTGGCCAGGAGGCATTTGAAAAAGGTGCCAAAGTTGATATAGTTTTTTATGCACGCAATATTGATTCTGATCAAATGACGATAATTGGCTATCTGGAAGGGAAGTCAATAAGCAGTTTGAAGCCAGATAAGATTAAGAAGTATTCAGCGACTGTTTATCTGCCAATGGATCTGCCGGGTGGATATTATGAGCTGGGGGCAAGTGTTGGCGATATTCATGCGGTCGTGGAAGACTATGAAATAGAGCCGCAAACGGGATTTATTGAACTGGAAATGTCTGCTGGCAAAATTACTTTGCCAACAGCGGTAATAGCTGGTCAGATGACTAAAGCAGCTATTCAGGTTTCTGTTAAAAATAATGGTAATGTCAGTACCGAAAAAACAGCGATTGCCGACTTTGCAATTATTGCCCGGCCTACAGATGTTGGTGATGACATTGTACTCGGGGAAAGTAGTGCGAAATTTGGTAATATTAAACCCGGTAAAACTAAAAAATATAGTTTTAAGCCTGCTATCCCAGCGGATGTTCCCGAGGGGACTTATGATATTTTAATAAGCTGTTCTTATAATGATGCTTATGTTGAGTTTGATTTGGGTCAACAAGTTGTCGTTAGTGAGCCTTTTATTGATTTAACTTGTGAGATTAATGCTGATTCCAGTGCAGAAATGATTTTGCCAGGTAGTAAGAGTAAGATTAAAATTCCGGTAAATATTAATAATGATGGCAATGTTACGCCAGGCAAAAATGATACTGTTGATGTTGAAGTTTACTTGAGAAAAGAAGATGGCTCCGAAGATGATATTTTAATTGGCAGTAGCTTAGATTATAAAGTTAGTGGATTAAAAAATGGTAAACCTAAAAAACTGAGCTTTGCAGTTACGATACCAGCAACAGTATCCAGTGGTGATTATAGATATGTAACGGTTTTATATACTAATACCGACACTCCCGGATTTAGTCAACCCGTTAAGGAATCTATTAGTGATTCTACTGTAACAATGGCTGGTGGTTTCATGGAGCTGACGAAGTTTGACAGCAGCACTTATGAAACTTATGATAGTTCAGTAAAAGGTAATTTATATGGTTATGGATATTCTGGCCATTGCATGGTAGATGTAGATAATTCTTATGGCTATGTCACTGAGGTGATAGCCAGCAATGAGGATGGCTATTATGACAGCCAGGAGCAGACCTACAATTGGGAGCAATACAGTCAGGGCATCTATCTGGAATCTTTCGGGCAGTCTATTGATATGGGTAGTATAACTTTCTATTTTGATGATTTGGTAGTTTTTCCTGCGGATGGCAATTCTGGTATTCATAGCAGCGGGGTCTATGGTGAAATTGAAGTCTATGGCTACTATATTGATTTAGAAGGTCAGGCAACTGCCAAAGGTGAAATAACCGGCATCAAAAAAATCAAGGTTCAGGGGCAAAGTTATGAGGCAGTCGAAAGTAAGATATCTCTGACAATAAGCGCAAAAGGAACTTTTGAGTATGAAGATTACGATGATTACGATGACTATGGAGATTATGAAATTAAAATCTTAACTATGTACATGGACATTAAGCAGGACATTACTTACTGGACAACTGCAGATGGCATCATTAAATCACAAATAAAGACTTCTATGAAAATGAGGGCGCCCGGTGAAGGCTCCGAAAGTGGAAGCGTTACTGAAACCAGAGAGCTTATTAAATAGCTTAGCACAAAAAAACCCTGTCAGGACAAAATTGTTCTGACAGGGTTTATTTACTTAATTGTAGATAAAAAACTTAGTGTTTTTTTCTACGGACAAATCCCAGGCCACCAATGCCTAATAAAGCCATTGTTGCAGGCTCAGGCACAGCTGAGGATGTGAATGATGCGGTAGCTTGATAACCATTTACTTGATTGAGATCTTGGATATTTACAAAAGTAAATCCAAACTGCTCGTCCTGGAGTTGACCAATGCCCAAGCCAGTGATAGTAACACCATCACCATAGGCATCCTGGCCATTCAGGCCAGATTCACGGGATTCCAGATAAAGGCGATTAAATTCAATTTTTAATACTTCAGTATTTGAAGCATCGAAAAACTTAATTATGCCACCACTGGCATAATCGCCACCTGTTTCATTGGCACTATAGACCAATGGGGTCATGGTAAAAGTAGCATCATTATAAATCGCTCCGGCCATCGGAACATTCAGTATCATACCGCTTTGATTCCAGCCGCCTGTGATCGAATCATTAGTAAAATCGACTACAAACAAAGGATTATTAGCATTTCCTGACGGATCAGCAAATGTCGCGACAGTATTAGATACGCCAGCATTAACACTTACGGTCAACGCAAACACTGCGAACAGTGCTAACAAATATCTTCTTAAATTCATACTTAAACTCCTTCTCTGCATATTGCAGACAAACTCCAGCTGAACATTCCCTCTCCTTTGAACCGCTGAAGGGTAAACTTCGTCCCTCTTTGGGATATTCAAATTGTAAACACTTTCTCTCTAGCTTCTTACTTAATACTGAACTAATTATATAAAACAAATTGGCAGTAAACAAATTTTATTCACTAATAGTGGTGGCTTTATTAAAAAAAGTTTACTTTAATGCTAAGCTGGGAAGCATGTAGCGATTATACTAATATTAATGCCAATTTGATTATGGCGGCTGTTATATTTATGTGGATTATTGCCTTGAAGGTCCTTGGCATGAGTCCGTCTATGTGTTATAGTCATATAATAAAATGCGAAAGGAAATAGGAATGCCCAAAAGTTTTGAACCAGTGTCATCTCCAGATTCTAGAATACTAATACTGGGATCATTGCCTGGAGTAGAATCGCTTAATCAGCAGCAATATTATGCGTATAAACACAATAAATTCTGGGAAATCATGGGTTTTTTGTTAAAATTTGATCCTTTTGTGTCTTTTGCTACCCGCTATCAGCATTTGCTAGAGGCTAGAATTGCGTTATGGGACGTTGTTGGGTCAGGAACCCGCCCGGGAAGTTTAGACAGTAATATTAAAAACGAGATCGCAAATGATTTTCAAAGCTTCTTTAGTAGCCATCGAGAAATAGGAGCTGTATTTTTTAATGGGCAAACTGCCGCAAAAATGTACAGAAAGCACGTTTTTGGCGATTTATCGGTTGAAAATCAGAATCTTCATTACCATACCCTGCCCTCGACATCACCGGCAAATGCCGCTATGAATTTTGAGCAGAAGCTTGATAAATGGCAAATCATTCTTGATTTTCTGAAATAATGCATGGCAAGGGTTGTCAGACTTTAAATTCCTGCCTAATATAAACTTAGCGGTTTACAGCTTCGTTGTTCCTCCAGTGTGTTTTGCTATTGTAATCATCGTATATTATAAGTAAAAAATTTAGAAAGGAACTCGAAAATGAATACTACAAAAATCTTGTGCATTCTCCCTGTTGTTTTAATTTTATTGACCGGCCAGCTATTTTCCCAATGTACCTATTTTACTGATACCGGTCAATCGCTTGGTGATTCTGGCAGTTATAATGTGGCCTTGGGTGATTTGGACCGTGATGGTGATCTGGATGCTTTTGTCGCCAACGGTAGTTATGATTCCAGTAAAATCTGGCTAAATAATGGTAGTGGCTTCTTTAGTGATAGCGGGCAATCATTGGGCATTGCACATTATGCCGATGTGGAATTGGGGGACCTCGATAATGATGGCGATTTGGATGCTTTTGTTGCCAGATATAATCTGCCCAATAAAATCCTGCTGAACGATGGGACTGGAACTTTCACCGATAGTGGCCAAGCCCTTTCCAACAAAGCCAGCCAGGGGGTTGCACTGGGTGATGTTGATGGCGATGGTGACTTAGATGCTTTTGTCGCAAATCGATGGAATCAACCAAATATACTTTGGCTCAATGATGGTAATGCTATTTTTACCAGTAGCCAATTTATGGGAAATACTGAGAGTTTTGATGTTGAATTAGCTGATCTTGACAATGATGGCGACCTGGATGCCTTTGTGGCTAATGGCCAAAGCCAGGACCCTCAACCGAACAAGGTGTGGTTCAACGACGGCACTGGCACTTTCACAGATAGCGGGCAGGCTCTTGGTAATCTTTCCACGATTTCTGTTGACCTGGGTGATCTGGATGGAGATGGCGATTTGGATGCTTTTACCAATACCAATCAGCTACAGCCATCAAAGGTATGGTTAAATGATGGCTTGGGGAATTTTAGCGACAGTGGTCAATTTCTTGGCTCTTCGGGTTCTGGCAGAGTTGAATTGGCAGATATTGACAGCGATGGTGACCTTGATGCTTTTGCGGTATATGATACTCCGCCGGCCAACATTCTTTGGTTAAATGACGGCAAAGCGAACTTCGCATGCTCTGGGCAGGTAATAGGCAATTCTGTTAGTAGCGATGTTGGTATTGGTGATCTGGATAATGATGGCGATCTTGATGCTTTTATTGCAAATGCTGAAGCTAATAAAGTCTGGATGAATATTCTACCTGAGCCTGTTCCGGGAGATATTAATGGTGATTGTCGGGTTAATCTGGAAGATTTTATGACTTTGGCAACAAACTGGCTGGAGTTCAGTGAATAAAACGGCTACCTGTCTAATAGAAAAGGGTGTTGGGTTGGGTGTTGGTGTGCTGAGACAAGGCATGTCTTGTCTCTACGAGTCGGAGGGCTTTGGAAACAGAGATGCTTGTATTATCTGTTTGTGTCCATGTCCTGTTTTTGTGGTTGGGATATGTCTGGGTGAACATGAAGTTGAGATTAATTCGGGTTTGTTGGGAAAAATATTGAATTTGTGGTGAAAATAGGGGATTTATGGGGATGAAAAGGCTGGATTATGGTGGAGTGTTGTGTTAAAATGCGACGAAAGCTGTTTTTTTGCTATTTTAAAATGGAATACTAGATGAGTTTTAAGAAAATTTTTGTTTATACTAAGGTTGTTTTGATAGCGATATTGCTGTTGGCGGTTTTAGTATTTTTAGTTCAGAATCGTCAACCGGTGACAATAAAATTCTTTGGCTGGACGATTTTGGATGGCAAGCCATTGTTTGCTTATACGTTTTTGATGCTGAGTTTGGGGGCGATTCTGTCGCGAGTTGGCTCACGGGCCAGGAAAATCATTAATGATTTTAAGCAGATGAAAAAAGAAGAAAATCAAAAACAGCGGCTCCAAGATGAAATTCGCAAGCAGGTGCAGGCGGAAAATGGGGCGGTGGACAAGACGGAACAGCAAGAAAGTAATAAATAAATTACAAATTATAATTTAGGTGTCGCTTGGCGACGGTTGATTAGTACAGCATGGGCGTAGCCCATCCTACCGAGTTCATAGGAGTATGACAATGAAGAAGATTACATGGATGTTGAGTATTTTAATTGCGGTTTCGATGCTTTCTGGTTGTACCAACTGGAAGAAGAAATATCAGGATACTGCTTTGGCTTTGGCAAATGCACGTGAGCAGCTGGACATGGTTCAGTCTGGCAGTGCCAGTGAAATTGCTCAGTTAAACGCCAGAAACCGTAGCCTGGAAAGTGAATTGGCACGTTTGAAGGCACAGCCAGTTGCAGCGGTCAGTACCAATCCTGATGGTTGGGTTGAAGATAAGAATCGTGGCACGGTGACAGTTACCCTGGCAAGTGATGTGTTGTTTGATTCCGGTAAAGCGACATTGAAGTCTGATGCAAAGAGTAAATTGTCCAGTATTGCCTCGACGATAAAGAGTAAGTATGCTGGCAAGGAAGTCTGGGTTGTAGGTCATACCGATACGGATCCGATTAGGAAGACGAAAAATCTCTGGCAGGACAACTGGGATTTGTCTACCGGACGGTCAAGGTCGGTTGGTTTGTATTTGATTGAAAATGGTGTTTCCAGTCAGAGTGTGGTTATCGCCGGGCGTGGCCAGACCAAGCCAATCGGCAGCAGTAAGGCCAACAATCGCCGGGTAGAGATTGTGGTTTATACTCGATAAGCAGATTAAAGTTAAAAGTGAACAGTTTCGGCATGGGCATAGCCCATCCTACCGAAAAAAGAATATTGATGATGGCGGGTTGTATGGCTCGCCATTTTTTTGTTAAGGTTTTTTGATGAGTAAGATAAGTATAATTGATTATGGAATGGGTAACCTGCACAGCGTGGTAAAAGCGTTAGGGCGGGTCGGGGCCGATGCGGTGATTATCGATAAGGCTGAAGATATTATTAAAGCGGATAAGATTGTATTGCCGGGTGTGGGTGCTTTCCGTGATGCGATTGCGACGCTGCAAGAAAAAGATATGGTCGAGCCAATTAAAGAAGTGGTCGCCAGCGGGAAACCTTTTATTGGGATTTGTCTGGGTTTTCAGATGCTTTTTGATGTTGGTTATGAAGATGGCTGCTATGATGGGCTGGGGATTATTGGCGGAACGGTTGAAAAATTTGAGTTTGGCGATAACCCCAAGAATCTAAAGGTGCCACACATGGGCTGGAACAGTCTGAAGATTTGCGGTGAGCAGCCATTGTTTAAAGGGATCGAAGATGAGAGTTTTGTGTATTTTGTACATAGCTATTATGTGAAACCCAGCGATGATGCGGTGGCAGCGACCAAGACGACTCATGGCATTGAATTTGTCAGCAGTATCCACAAGGATAATGTCTATGGCGTGCAGTTCCATCCGGAAAAATCGCAAACGGTGGGTATGAAGATATTGGAGAATTTTGTGGGGATATAATTTTAAGAATAGAACGCGGATTACGCGGATTAGGCGGATTTTCGCGGATAAGATTGTTATTTATACGTTTTGATATTTAGGGCTTTATTATCTATTGTTATGGTGATGGAGCCTTTTTCTATGGTGTTCAGGATGGTTTGAGTGGGGAAGAGGGTTTTGAGTTTGGGGATTTTGTTGTGGCGGTCGGTACCCATGGAATTGATGATTAGTTTGGGGTTGCAGTGGGTGATGAATTTGGGGTAGAGGGTGTTGATGGAACCGTGGTGAGGCATTATCATTATATCGGTTTGAATTCGTTTGGGGTGGGTTTGTATTAGTTGATGTTGGGGTGATTGTTCTATATCGCCGGTGAGCAGGATGCTGGTATCATTGGTTTGCAGACGCAGGACCAGCGATTGGTTGTTGGGGGTGGAGATTTTTGTATCGGCAGGTGGCCACAGGCATGTGAAGGTGTTTTGGTCGAAGGTCAATTCGTTGGCGGCATTGATGGTTTTGATGGTCTGGTTTTGTTTTTTTAGTTTGGCTAAGAGGATTTTGGCGGCGGGGTGGTCGGATTCGGTGAGGTATTTTGTGGTATAGATGGTTTTGATATTGAAGGATTGGCACAGGTCAGGGATGCCGGAAAAATGGTCGATGTCGGTGTGGGAGATGAATAGGGCGTCGATGTTGTTTATGGCCTGGGCTCGCAGGAAGGGGGCGACAATCTGGCGGGTCAGGTCGAAATTGGTCAGGCTGCCGGTGTCGTAGATTATGGTATGGCTGGGTAGTTCGATAATGGTGCATAGCCCATCGCCGATGGAGAGGTTGTGTATTTTTGTGTCAGTGTCGTGGCTGGTGATGGTGTAGGTGAAGGGGATCAGCCACAGGGCCAGAGCTGTTAGCAGGATTTTGCTGAAGCGGTTTTTGTTGTGGTGGTGGGTTGCGATGGCCAGCATTAGGGCGTAGAAGATAATTATCAGGATAAGAGGCGGGGACTTGGTGTTGAGTGATGAATAGGGGATTGCAGCTAAGGAGTTTACGGTCCAGATAGAAAATGTGCTGAGTTTAGCTAAAGGCCAGGCGATTAATAATGATAGTTGGGGGATGATTGCGGCGAAGGTTATTTTAAGCAGGCCTAAGGTAAGGGTAGCGGTGATGATGGGCATGAGGATAGCTGAGGCGATGATGGCGGTCAGGCTGATTCGATTGAAGTAATAAGCGGTAAGCGGCATTGAAGTGATGGCTGCTATGACAGAAACGTTGATGGTGGCGAGAATGAAGTTTTTGATGCGGTAAAGTGACATGGCAAGGAATCGGTGGTTGGAGTAGCGGATAGCAAGCTTTTCAATTTGCTGGTGATTGATTGGTTTGATGATTCGGGAGAGGTGCAGTGGGCCAGCAAAGAAATACAGGGATAATACGATGATGTATGACAGTTGGAAGCCACGGGAAAACAGGTCGGTGGGGCGGATCAGCAGGATGATTATGATGCTAAGGGCCAAGGTATTCAGGGTGTTTGTGCGGCGTTGGAACATGGAGGCGATTATATAGGTAGCTGCGATGATCGACGCACGCAGAGCCGGGGCGCGGGGCGGGATGATAATGAGGAAAATGATAAGAAAAGCTAATGTCGCTAATGAACTGTTGCGGCTGTTGCGGAAGACGCGGGAGAATATCAGCCAAACGAAACCAGTGAGTATTCCCACGTGCAGGCCAGATATGGATAGAAAGTGGATGGTGCCGGTGGCGATGAAATTGTCATATTGTTGTTGAGTGAGGTTTTTACGGTCGCCCAGTAGCAATGCGGTCAGGAATGCCTGATTGTTGGGTGATTCGGGCGAGGATAAATCATTTTCGAGTAAAGATTGCTGGGAGAAGTTCTGGAGTTGGCGGCGGAGTCGGGCGAAACTGGTATTGGCAGGTTCACATATAATGGTGATGGCATCGGGATGGGTTATGTTGCAGGTGGTTAGTTTGTCGGTGATGCGATATTGTCGGGTTTTATCGAATTGGGCAAAGTTGGCAGGTTGCTGACGGCGGGATATGGTAGCATCGAACTGGATGGTCTGGCCCAGTATAAAAGTGGGGTGGATGTCGGTGATGCGGTCGATGGCAACGAGGGTGTTGCCGGAGGTTTCCAGCCAACCGGATTTGGTTTTGATTGAGGTGGTTTTGAGGGTAAAGATGGTGGAGGGTCTTTGAGTGAAGCTGAATGATTTGAATGGACTCTGGTTTTCGGTGATATAGGGTTCGGAAATGATTTTGCCTTGCAGGGTTATTAATGATCGATCCTGGTTTGCATAACGGCTATGGTGATTAGCGGGTAGGCGGTTGAATTTCAGGTTGTAACGCAAGGCGGCGAATAGGGCGATGGCAATGCAGAGCAGGAGGTGAACGGTGAAAATATGTTTTGTTGTAGGTTTGTTGTAGAAAATGAAGGTTATTATGGGGATGGCTATAAGGATGGCGATTAAGGCAATGGGGATGAAGTTGGTTGGCATGGGTAAGTGATGGGCTAAAATGATGCCACCGATGGTAGCTATCGCGATAGGAACCAACGGGGTATTGGCAAAGCTTTTTCTGATGGACTGAAAATTAGCCATTATTTGATTTTAATGTGGGTCAGTGGTAATTGCACGGGAAAAATACAGGCGTATGTGGTTTTGTTTTTGCTTTAGGAGTATAAATGTAGAATAGGTATTGCTAAATTCATGTTTTGTGGTATAATTAATAGAGATTTTGGGGGCGAAAGGACTCGACCGGACTGCGTGAAGTTCAGGTTGCGTGTTCAGGACACCGGTTGGCCTGGTTAATCATTCCGGTAAAAAATTTAAATGCTAACACACAGTTACGCATGGCGGCCTAATATGGCCACCCGTCAATATCGCGATGTCTGCTAGTGATATTTGGCGCCGATAGCAGGCTGGTCAGCCAGATTGTCTGGTTCGAAGCTGATGAGAAATATACCGGGCTGGTCAATGTTGGATCCTGTCGATTGGAGCCTTCGGCGATGAGAAATAAATGATCGAATACACACGTAGATGCCTGTCCGGATCCGTCACGGGACGGGGGTTCGATTCCCCCCGCCTCCAGTAGTAAAAAACCTTGATATTGGATTAATATCAAGGTTTTTTTGTACCTGTAGATTTTAATTAGCCATTCAGATATAGTATCGTGCTCGTTCTTAATTCTGTACAGGATGTAAGTCGATGGCGCAAGTCTTTTACGGCTTTCTTAAGATTCTTTCAGAGTTTTTCTACAGAGCATCCGCCGGATCTTTAATTACGCCTTTCATCGCCTCGACGCCTTTCACCGCTTCGACGTTTTTCTTCGCCTCGATGCCTTTCTTCGCCTTGCCCGGCCTTTTTGCCCATTTCCTTACGCATTTCGATGAGACGACGCTCTACGTCTTCGGGTTTTGCTTTACCCTCTTCGACCATCTTACGCATCTCTGCCTCAGCACGTCTATACTCTTCGACAGTAATACCTTTCCTGCTTCGATTGGGTTGCTCAATGATATGCTTTCGCATTTCGATGAGACGCCGTTCAACATCCTCAGGTTTCGCCTTACCCTCTTGAACCATCTTATGCATCTCTGCCTCAGCACGTCTATACTCTTCGACAGTAATACCCTTCTTGTCCTTGGCTTCGCCTGCTTTTCGAAGTGCCCCAAGCATGATCCTGGCCTGTTCTCCGGTTATTTCACCAGCCTGAACTGCCGCTCTAAGCCGTCTGCCTACAGCATCATAGTCCTGGGCAAATGCCGTCTGGATACCGGCACAGCCCAGTATTATCGCGACAAATAATCCGGCAAGCATTATTTTTTTGGTTTTTACTAGTTTAGTTTCCATAGTTTTGTCCTTTTCTAAAATTCTGGTTAAGCGTTTGGCCAGACTGTTCTTACAGCCTACTAAGCCGACTGCGGGTTTAAAGTTGGTGATCAGGCAGCTTTTCTCCGCAAGATTTACTAAACAGGTAGTATAGCGATTCTTATTATCGACCATATCGACCGCATAGTCATCGCATACTTCCTCTCTGGTCAATGAATATCTTGTGCTAATTATATATGCCAGTGGGTTCCACCAATTCAATGCGATAAATATCCGCTGGAGCAATCCGGCTAAATTGTCAAAGTGCTTAATATGGCCGGATTCATGGGCTAGAATACAAAGATTTTCTTCCTGACCGGTCACATTCAGTAATTTTTCCGGCATCACAATCGCCGGCTTAAATATGCCAATTGTCATCGGGACTTCAATATCAGCAGAGCAGTAAAGTGATGGCCGTATTTTTAAATCAAGTATTGTTTTAACCTTTTGAAGCATCTGTTGCAATTGACTGTCTTTTACTGGAGTTAGTTTTCGCTTAAAATTCTCCAACATTACAAGGTTAGCCAATAATCTGATAATAAAAACAATGCTGCCACACAACCAGATAATACCCCCAATACAAGCTCCAGCAATGATTAAGCGGCTCCAAAAAGCTGAGTCATTATTTTGATTTGTGTCTACGAGAATCTCATTATCCAGAACAGCCGTATTTACAGATGAAAAACCTATTGAGACTTCCCCCTCAAGCAATAAAGGCTCAACCTTAACATTCTCCTCAATAGCAGGCAAAGTAAGCGAAACCATTGAGACTCTGTTATCAGGTTGGGCAAAAAATACCAGATTCCAACCAATAATCAGGACAAAACTGACGATCATTCCCAGAAGTAAAAAACTTCGAGTCGATGACATCCACTTACAACTGGCTATCAAAAGCACCGCTGTTACCAATGTGAGAATCAAAAGGTTGACAAACAGGCAAAGAAAACCTTCAGCAGCAACAGAATTATTAAGATATTCCCAAACCATAATTACTTATCTTCCGGATACTGGTTAATTAATTCCTTCAAAGCTGCAATATCGCTGCTGGAAATTTCTGAGGTATCAAGCAATGCCCGAACCAACTCCGCACAAGAATCACCAAATACACTCTTTTTAACATCTTTGGCAATGCCGGCTGTTGCATCAGAGCGTCTAACAGTGGCAGAGTAATAAAATGTTTTACCCTCACCTCTCTGCTTAAGCCACCCCTTCTCTGTCAATCTCTGAATTTGCACTTGTATCGTCGAACGGCTGAATTTCTTTTCACCAGCACTATTGATCTGATTCATCACTTCCGTTACAATCAACTCGTTTCCATTCCATATTACGTCCATGATTTGAAATTCTGCTGGAGTAAGTCTCGGTAAATCCATATTCAATCCTTCATCCAAATAACGTTTCTTACTAATGACATATGTCAACAATACCGCATTAACGACAATTGTCAACAAGGAATTGAGAAAAAATTGATTTTTTTTCAAAATTTTCCCTGAGTGCGTCAGAATGGTTTCAAAATCCGAGTTTTTTCAAAAATGAGTATATTTGCCAAACAGCACTCCCTATACTATTTCATAAGTGCTTTAATCCAAGTGATTAACAGAATAAAAAACTGTAGATTTTAGTGTAGATTATGAGGTTGAAAATCCTGCCTAATGATGCCGAAAACACGGTAGGCGATTTTTTCGATTCCCCCCGCCTCCAGTTAACTTAAGCCCTTATTTTACAAGGGTTTAAGTTTTCTGGAAACCCTCACTACATTTAATCTCACATTTATTACTTCAGGTTGTGCCCAATTCCTGTTCAATTCTAAGTGCTTTAACAGAAGTTATTTATGCATTCCGCTTCATTTTTTTAGTGAATTATCCCATCTTGATTTTTCTAAAAAAAACGAATTTGCAAAGTGAAAAGATTTCTGGCATAATGGTACTCAGTAAGTTTAGATTTAACAGTTGCTTATGAGATTTCATATAATGACACTACTGTCCGGACGTTGTGAACTTGGATGCTGGTAAAGCCCTGCAAAACAACAACTTACATTAAAAAAAGGTTGTTTTCGATTTGAACTCAGTTTCATTGTATAATCTCCACTCAAAAAGGAGACTACAATGAATTCAGGCACAATGGTTTTTTCACAAATAATGGATTATCTGCCCTGGTGGCGATTTCATTCGATAGTAAAGCAATACCGAGGCAATCACAAAGTTAAACATTTTTCTTGTGCTGAACATTTTCGCGTGATGGCTTTTGCTCAGCTAACTCATCGAAAAAGTCTTCGTGATGTCGAAGCAGCTTTCAATGCAATTGGCAAAAAAGCTTATCACATGGGAATAAAATCTAAGATCGCAAAAAGCACATTGGCTGATGCAAACGAACAACGCAATTGGCAAATTATGCTGACTTTGCTCAGGTATTAATTGTTCATGCTCGAAAGCTTTATGCCAACGAACCTCTTGATGTTCAATGGGAAGGCGAGGTTTATGCTATTGACTCAACGACCATTGATCTTTGCTTATCAGTTTTCCCATGGGCAAAGTTTCGGCGTACAAAGGCAGCTATCAAATTGCACACAAAAATCAACCTGCGTGGCAATATACCGGAGTTTATCCATATTTCCGATGGCAAGCTCAATGATGTAAATGCTTTAGATTTGATCGTTCCTGAACCCGGTGCTTTTTATTTATTTGATCGTGCTTACATCGATTTCCAAAGATTATTTTTGTTCGATCAAGCAGGAGCTAGTTTTGTGTCACGCCTAAAAAAGAGCATCCTTTGGAAGCGAAGATATTCGCACGAAATAGACAAAGCTACTGGCGTAAGAAGTGATCAGACAATTATTTTGACTGGCAAAAATACGCCAAAATATTATCCGCAACCTTTGAGACGAATCCATTTTTATGCTGCTGAAAGAGATAAACATTTGATTTTCATCACCAATAATTTTGAATTGTCAGCTGCGACAATCGCAAAGCTTTATAAAATGCGTTGGAAAATTGAATTGTTTTTCAAATGGATAAAACAGAATTTGCGGATAAAAACTTTCTTTGGCTATAATGAAAATGCGTTAAAAACTCAAGTGTGGATTGCAGTTTGTACATATTTGATTGTCGCAATTATTCGGAAAGAGCAGAAGATTTTACAGCCAATGTCCGAAATTCTACAGGTTTTAGGAATCTTACAATTCGAGAAAAGGCCTATTTCAGAGCTGTTTATGGCATTCGACTCCGACAATCAAAAAAGCGATGACGCTAACTCCTTGCCATTATTCAATTTATAACCGGACACTAATGACTTGTTCGTAAACTTTAAGCCATTCTCGGCAATTTTTTGCAGGTATTCTGTTATCACCTATCATGATTTCTTCAATAATTTCATCATTATCAATGATGTGTCTTGCATTTATTGTCATTGTAGATATATCATTTTCTGGGCCAATTTTACTATTATGTTCTGGCCCGAATTCATACAACCGTATGGCAGATTTTGGTTTTATCGAATTGTTTTCTCGGGTTTCATCTTTTTCTGAGCATCCATAGCTTATGAGTATTAACAGCAATAGTATTAGTGAGATAATTGATGTTTTTTTAGGATTGTATTGAATATACATTTTAGGTTCCTTTCTAGATTGAAGGTTGTTATTTCGATTTCCAAGATATTTATGCAAGAGTGGTTTTTATCTTGCGCAATATACGTAGTTCCGCATGAAGTTATACATTAAAGTGGTATTTTATATTTGTCTAGCTTGCCTGTGTCGGTATTATGCAATTTTATGAACGATAGTGGACTTTACCACATATGGGTTAAACCGTTGTAAACGCCGGCGAAAAAGTGCAGCGCATGTCGGGTCGGTTTAAAAGTGTAGCGCCTGTTAAAAAGGGCCGATGT
>JAEIOG010000103.1 GCA_016342495.1 Phycisphaerae bacterium | reverse complement strand
AACATCGGCTCTTTTTAACAGGCGCTACACTTTTAAACCGACCCGACATGCGCTGCACTTTTTCGCCGGCGTTTACACATATTTGCCCCTAAAAGCAATGTTCTTACATTATCATAGAAAAACAAATCAGTTCAATTGCTTAAAAAGCATTTTCATATCCATTTTCAGTATTAACACAAATTATTTAGCTTTTAGCTAATTCGCATCAGCACATTCGTGCTATTGACCTACCAACGACGTTCATATGCCCACAAAGTATATGTTAAATAGCGACCCACCAGACATTGCGAATAATTATTCATGGAATACCTTAGGAAATGAGGTTTTTCATTACGATGATCAGAATTCATCATTCTAGCAAGAGCTATATCCCAAAATTAGCTATTCCAAGGTACACCAGCATGAAATACCCTCAATAACGATGGAATAACTACCGGAATACCCTACGACAAATTGTCACAAGCACGTTTGGCTGAAGCCTAATGTGCTTTTTTAGTTTTAAAACCCAATCAAGAAAGAAGGTGTATTATGAAATTACTGACCGAAGAAATCAAAGCTAAGCTGCCAAAATTGTATGCTCAGGATGGCAAAGGCGGCAAAGCAATTGTGCATGCGAAATTTTTCATGCCAACAGGATCATGGAGCTGGTACGTGCTTGAAGGAGATATTATCAAAAACGATGATGGATCAGAGGACGCCCTATTTTTCGGATTAGTCGATGGCTTCGAAAAAGAGCTGGGCTATTTTAATCTGAAAGAATTGGAAGCAGTTAAAGGGCCATTAGGATTGCCTATCGAACGGGATCTACATTGGCAGCCAAAAGCACTGGAAGAAATCATGCCCGAGCTATTCAAAGACTAAATACATCACAAACAACAAAGCCAAAAACAATTGGCCTTACCCCAAAGGAAATTATCATGAACAATCACAATAGCACCACTGCGCGCAGCCCACCAAACGCACCTAAAATCACTCGTAAATCTAATAAACACAAAAATATTTTAAGGAAATTTAATATGAAAATTATGTACATAAACAATGATGGAGCTGGCTTTGCTGACTATATCGACATTAGCCCAAACACTACAATTGAAGCATTATTTCAACAAAAAATGCCTCATGACCAAACCTCAGATTTTCTTATCCGTGTCAACCGCCAACCTGTGCCAAGGGACTATTGTCTTCAGGGAAATGACCGCGTGACCATTACCCCAACCAAGATTGATGGAGCAAAACCAGGCTATATTTAAGCTATTCGCTACATCAATTAAACCTCAAGGTCGTTACTCACAAGAAAGTAACGGCCTTTATTTTTACGAGGATCAAAAATGAAAGATTATAAACTATATGCCAAAGTGGCAAGCACCATACGCAAGCAGCTATTTAATCTAAAATATCAAAACCTAAAGCTGATAAATAATCAATTGCAAATACTAAGCCAAAAGACAAAAGCAATACAAAAAAGTTCACATGGCTTTGACTTAGCGGTTGATAGAAACTGGTTGGCATCAGCAAATAAACTTCAAATTAGAATAAAACGCAATATTGATGAATTAGCTAGCGAGCTGCAGAAAGTTGCAAATTTATTAGAAATCAAACAATCACCAATCCCCAAAGGCAGCGACATTATAGCTGAATTATTAAATCTGGAAAATGAGTTTGATGATGTGAAAATTAGCCGTTCGATAATAACAGTCATTACCACCCCTATCACTCTGGAAGAAGTTGAACTGGGCAGATTTGAAATCAATCTCTACCTAAGGAACATCAAAAACATCTCCAGCGACCCAGCTTATAAGATTGTTGCACTTGAACCTAACCCGGCAGGCTCTGATGACAATGTAACACATCCGCATGTCTCACATGAAAAACTCTGCGAAGGCGATGGGCACCACCCGATACGCAATGCATTGACATCAAGCAGATTATGCGACTTCTTCACAATCGTCCATCAAATCCTGCAGACCTACAATCCCGATAGTCCTTATGTTGCCATTGATGACTGGGAAGGTGTTAGCTGTTATGACTGTAGCTACACCACCAGCGAAGATGAACGTTACTATTGCGAATCATGCGACAACACCTTTTGCGAAAGCTGCAGCACCTGCTGTGTTCAATGTGACAATACCGTCTGCCTTGCATGTAGCTATGAATGCCCAGGTTGTGAAACTCCAGTTTGCCAAGACTGCACCGATCAATGTAGCGATTGTGAAAGAACATTTTGCAATGATTGCCTAAACGATGATAACCTTTGCCTAAAATGCGAAGAAAAAAGAAAGGAAAATTCCGATGAAGATGATGATGAACAATATGTCGCTTAAAACGCCCTCATTGCGTTTTACCCCTTATGCCTGGGCTAAGCTGATTTTCATGCGAGATATAACCGTCAATGAAGTTGGCAGCTTTGGCATAACCGATCTTGATGATTTACTGCTGGTAAAAGACATTGCGATCATAAAACAAAGAGTCAGCCCCGTAACAGTAGCTTTCGATGACAATGCTGTCGCTGACTTTTTCGAAGATCAAGTCGAAGCTAATAATAAACCTGAACAATTTGCCCGGATTTGGCTACACACCCACCCGGGCAGCTCGCCTGAACCCAGTGGCACAGATGAACAAACCTTCCATCGTGTTTTTGGTAGCTGCGACTGGTCTATAATGGCTATTATCGCCCAGGATGGCAATACCTATGCTCGCTTACATTATAGTTCAGGCCCAGGCTGTGACCTCCAAATCCCTATCACTGTCGATTATACAAAGGAATTTGCCCAAACAGATTTCGATCATTGGGGTAAACTCTATCAACAAAATATAAGCGAAGATCAACTGTTAATTCATCATCGTACAAACAAAAATGATTCGATAGATATTATTGGTAATGATGACTGTGATAGAATCCCAATGTATGATATTGAAGATTTAATTTATGAAATTGACATGCTAGAAAGTTCAGAACGTGAACAATTGTTAACCGAATTAGCCAACCGAAGCCTTAATTGGCAAAATGAAAGTGAGATATATTATGAATGAAAGATATTCCAGACAAGCTGACATCGTCCCCCGCCATCGCATTGAAAACTGCGTGGGAACTATCATAGGAGTCGGTGCTATAGGCCGCCAAGTCGCCTTACAACTAACCGCTATAGGCATACCCCATATACAACTCATAGACTTTGACACCGTTGAAATCTCCAACCTGGCCAGCCAGGGCTATTTACAAGATGACCTTAATCGTCCCAAGGTCGATGCTACCGGTGATCTGTGCCGACAGTTAGATCACAATTTAAATATCGAAACCATAAACGAAAGATTCAAACGCACTACGCCTACAAGCAACATAATATTTTGCTGCGTAGACAAAATCGATACCCGAAAACATATTTTCGAAGCAGTAAAAGATCATGCTAATTTCTTCTGCGATGCCAGGATGTCAGCTGAAACCCTGAGAATCATAACCGCCCATGACGAAGCAAGCAGAATCTACTACCCCAACACCATATTTAACGCAAATAAAGCTTACGCTGGCCCCTGTACCGCTAAAAGCACCATCTACACCGCTAACATAGCTGCCGGATTCATGCTAACACAGTTCACCAAACACCTGCGAAACCTGCCAATAGATAAAGACATTCAGCTAAACCTACTGGCATCAGAAATCTATATAGATATGACAAAGTAAAAGCACCCAGCGATAACAAACAACGTTATCGCTTTTTTCAATCAGGCCTTTAAGAGCTTTGAACTGATTCACTAATTTTGACTAAAGAGATAAACAACACAATGAAAAATCGGCCTTAAATATTCTCAACTACCTCAGCTTGAGTAAGCCTCTCAATTTGACTGGCTAATTTCAACATAATATCAAATCTTTCTACAATAGAAACATCATTTGCCATGTATATAAAAAATTGGCATAATTACTTATAGTTTCAACTGAAATCGTCTCGACAGGTATTATTAAATCTCATGACCCCACCAGGAATCGAACCTGGGCATTGTCGGTGTAAACGACACGGTCTCCCATTAGCCTATGGGGTCACTTTAACAAATAAATGCCAACATATTAAAATGTTTGGGTTATAATCTTTTTTAACCGAAACATTTATAAACCTTTAACTGCATTATATTAGCAGATGAAACACAAACAGACCGTTTTGGTCAACTATGCCGTAACGGTGTAAGCGATCAGCTATCAATGACCAAAACGGTACAAATCATTAAAAAGCAACAAACAAATAATTACATGAAAAAACACTATGGCCGTATACCAAAAGGGATAACAATAGCAGACCTAAAAAGAAATATCTCCAATCAGAACCTGATACGTATTGACGAATTTGTAGATTTCAAAAGAGGATCCATAACCGATAAAAGATTAGTTCTAATCCACAATTCTCTTGTCAAATTTGCTGACTTACTTGAAATAGATTTTGATAAAGCCACAAAAAACGACATCACCAGAGCCTGGAATATCATCTACGCATCAAAAGAGCTTGAAATCAAAACCAAGCAGGATGATTACTTGCATATCCGCCAGGTATTCAAACATTGGTTTGGCGAAGATGAAGAATTCCCAAAAGTCGTTCGTGGTATGAAAAGACCAAAAGGCAGAGGCAAGCTAAAACTTCCCAATGAGATACCAACAGAAGAAACCATTCATGCAGCCATCAAATGCTGCCGAAACTACCGAGACAAGTTCTATGTTGCTTACGCTGGACTAGATGCCGGTGCAAGACCAATTGAGCTAAGGCAACTCAAATGGAAAAACTTAAAAAAAGATGAGCATGGCTATTATTTCAATGTTTGGGTCGCCAAAGAATCAGGAAACCACGCTGAAAGACCCATTCGAATTATCTTTTCTGAATCATATTTTCTTGACTGGATGAAAAATTATCCCGGCAACCGTAATGAAGATGAATACGTATTTTGTCATTTAGATGATCCGAACAAGCCTATTGCCCACGATGGGCTTACATCGCTATTTAAAAGGCTAAAAAAAAGACTTGGTATACGAGGGAAATTTTCGCCATATATACTTAGGCATGCTACTCTAACAAGAATGGGGAAAAACCCAAATGTCCCATTATCTGTGCTTAAAACCTTCGCAGGCCACACACAAACCAGCACCGTAACAGGAGAATATCAGCACTATGGCAGCGATGATGTCAAAGAAATGCAACTCAACTATGCTGGCAAAATTTCCATAAAAACAGAAAAAACCTATGAACTCAAAAAAAAGCCAATAAAATGCCCACATTGCAATAAGTCAAATGCATGGGACACAGAAATATGTGGTTTTTGCAATTTTGCTCTAAGCCAAAAAAAGAATGTGGAAATTGAAGAATACAAGCGAAGAACTGAAAAACTCGAAAAAGACAAAGTCGAAGTTAATATGCTGGTAAAAAAATTAATAAATGAAATTTCACAATTGCGATCTGATTTCAATCACAACTAGTCCGGTATACGTCTAGGTAGCGACGGCAAATCACTTATATCAAAATAAGCACTGACACAGTCATCGCAACAAAAGTAAAGTGTCTTCTCCAAAGACACAAAACCTTTCATACCGATGACACCCTCGCTCATCTGAATCGCATCAACACCCACATCAAGGATACGCAGACAATTCGCACATTTATTTTCGTTTTCCATACTAACATTAAAAAAACAGCCTTAAATTAAATTCCACTGAATTGCCAAAGAATCTCAGACATGCAATCATTAATACTTGATATCTTGAAAATTTCAATAATAGATAACTTTAAATACTGCAAAGTGTTATTACTATTAGGTAGTGATTCAGTTGTTTTTTCTTAAAGGTTACTAGCTCAATATAATTATGAGCATACAAAAAACTCTTGAGGATACCACAGGGCAGATCATAGACCTGCACTGCGTGTATGAATGGATAAAAGCCGAAAATAATCGGAAAAACACTTTATTACTGATGAAGTTGCCTTTGACAGCCAAACAGATTAGCTCAAAACTACACATAAAACCATCTACCTGTAGCCATATATTAAAAGATTTTACCACAAAAAATTTAACAAGCTGCCTAAACCCAACCGCAAAAAATAGTCGACTCTACTATCTAACTACTCTGGGCAAACATTGTCAAGATATGCTCTGTCACGAACTGCAAAAAACTATTAAAGATTTCCCACTGCCTGACACCAACTGGAATCTTTATGGCTGGCTTTGCTTTAATCATCGTTCTGCTATTGCAAAAATCATCAATGAACCGATGCAGCCATCACAAATTAAACGGCAACTATATCGTCGAAATCCTGATATCAATATCAGCGCTAATAATATCAGGGATATAATCAAATTGTTTGAAAAAAGAGACATAGTGGAGAAAGTTTATCTAAAAAAGAAAGCTCATCCCCGCTATAAACTAACTGACATCGGTAAGCAGCTGCAAGAACTGCTAAAAAAAGAAAAAGCCTGCTATTAATCCCAAAACTTATCGACAATGCCTTGTTGATGGAATTTTATCAGTATCTCTCGAACTCTTACAGTTGATAGGTTTACTTCCTTTGCAATTATTTCAATTTCACAAGGCTCATCAGTCAGTGACATAATCACAGCGATTTCATCTTCTAACAATTCATTCGCAATCATTTTCAGTTTTGAATATTTCATGCTCAAATATGTATCAAGCATCTTATAAAGCTATGTATAGCAAATCAGTTCAAATCATTATAAATGGTAAATCGTTAGATAAACATGACTAGAAAATTTAAAAAGAACCTGGAGACCAAAGCCAATGAATTATCCAGAGATATTCCTAAACATATCTGGGACAGATCAATCACCAGCACAATTCGTCGAGAAATAGCTTTAACGGTTGACCAAATAGAGCAATTAAGACAACAACATAAAAAACAATTCCACAAATTACTACAGACCGAATGCCATATCGGTACTGAACTGAAACAATTACAACAACGTATACCATGGTATACTCAACAACAATCTCCTGACCGTGAAAAATTCCATCAACGACTATTTGATATTGAAAAGGAAAGGCGAACCTTAAATTTAAGATTAGAAGAAAAAACAAGAGGCCTGGAAGATAAACTGCTTTCACTAATCAACAAACATGAACAATTGAACTTCTAATGTATCGTTCTATTCCTCCCCTTCAAGCCAATGCTCAACAAAAATAGTAAAATCTTTAAGATTGACCTCGCCATCTTTGTTTATGTCGGATGGCACATACGAAATAGTCAACCAACTACCAAAAAATTCTGAAAGATTTTGGACTTTTAATAATGGATCAGCTTCATTTTCGAGTGTATTTACAAAATCTACAAAATCATTCAAATTAACAATCCCATCTCCGTTCACCGGCGAAGTATCCCACTTCTGTCTTCCTTTTAACCAAGATCCCATTAAGATCTGCAGATCTTCCAAGTTTATTTTCCCATCAGGATAAATATCATAGCTTGGAGTATAAAACTTAGGCCGAAAGTCGCTAATGCGGATTGTCGATGAAATATTATTATACGAAGCAAGTTTAACCGCTAATTTGTATGTGCCCTCAGAGTATATTTCAGGCAATAAAAATTCATTATTCTGCACGCCACTAAAGACATATCTTTCATCAATTGATCCTATTAGCTGATTCTCCCAATATATCTCAAGTATCCCCTGAGCTGGAATAGAACTTGTAAATTCAGTCTCAAAGGAAATAACATTCACTGCCCCTTCAATCTCCACTTCAATAGAAAACCAAGCGATATCTGTTGGCTTAGCTTCATTATCCAATGCAGCACTTGCAACAACACCTGCTTCTAGTGCAGGCGACAACATTATTGCATCTCCACTATGAATTATTAGCGATGTATCTTCAATCTCAATATCTTCCGGATTACTAATATTCGGAACATAGGTACCCCAATACGTTGGATTATAAACCATTTCATTTATATGATCAACCAAAGGCTCTACTTCTGACGATTCTGGGTAATTCATTCTTCCTCCTCGAATGAATGCTTGTTGCATTGCTTCAAGGCCTGGTATAACCCCACTCTCAAGTGAAGAAGCAAATCCCCAAGCTCGCTCGGATGGTTTAGTCAGAGGAATTGTAGAAGCATACCCCTTATGAGGCCAGGAATGCGCAGACGGTCCAGTTACAATAACACTTGGGTCCGCATCAGTAATATCAATGTTATAGGCATTTTTTAAAGTTGCATTTGTGCTTTGCAGTGTACCAGATAGATCAATCCCACCAAAATCAAGACCAAGCTCTCCCCTGTTGTCAACATAATGCTCTGCCCAATCTGCATATTTACCTAAAGTATCTACACCAACAACGCCTGCTGGAGTATAAGCATCAAGAAAAGTTATATGAATTGTAACACCAGGATGTTTTAATCTAACAGTCCTAGCAATAGTGTCGACCATCCATACTCCAGCACTATGCGCTACAAGATGGAGATGTTTACAATTTGGCCAAGTTGAGATTTGATCCCCCAATTTCTTGCCTATTTTGACTGCGTTTTCTGCTGCGGACCATGCTGGTTTATATTTTTCACCTGCAAACTCTTGCCACGTATAAGAGATAGATTTCCAATTTGCCATATCGTTTTCTGAAAAATAGTTATTAAATTTATCTGCCATATCATCTATCCAGCTATGGTCTGCGCTTTCTCCATCATCGAATAACCCATTCCACCCATGTGTAATAAAAACTATATTTTCATATGAGCTTAATTCTGAAGGGAGTAAATTGTATTCTGACTGAATCGGGATGTTACGGTCTTGTTCTGGAGGAAAATCAAAATGTAGTGTTCCCTTCATGCCTCCACCGTTACCAAAATAACTTATAACACCTACGAAAGTTTGTGAATTAGAATAAACAGCAATTCTCCCACCTCCGCCACCACCAGCATAACCCATCCCAGCACCACCTATCGCATTAATTGCACCAGTCCCAGTAAAATTATTAACATTTACCCAGATACTTCCACCTGACCCGCTGCCACCACGATATGAACCATTTGCCCCATTCGCTGTAATAATACCATTCAAATCAAGTGTGCCACCCACGTTTATATGTATGGCTCCGCCTCCTCTACCGCCTCTGGAACGAAAATCATTCCAACACTTCCCTCCGCTACTGCCCAAATCGAATGGAGTTAAAGGATTTCCATATGTCCCTCCCCCCTGCCCCCCCGTCCATTTAGTAGAATTACCTCCAGAGCCACCATAGCCTCCGCCGCCGCCGCCAGCTGATCCGGCTGCTCCAGAGCCGAATCCGCCAGCATGCCCAAGTCCGTCTGCTGATATTTGACTACCAAAAGAAACTATCAAGTCATGAATGATATTAATGCCAGGTTGCTCTGACGAAGAAAATGAATGTATTAACGTACCATTGTTTATAACTGATAAATTATCAAAAGTATGTGAACCATTAATAGTTAACGTGCACCCATCAACAATAATATCTTGCCCGTCATATAAATCGTCATCATGGTTAATAACAGCATTACTTGCAAATATGATTGAATAAGCCTCAGAAGACAATATTACTAGAAAACATATCGCAAATATTATAAAGCAAATCAAATTTGGCAATTGTAATCTAAATGAAAATTTCTGTAACACTTTCTTATCCTCCGAAAGATGATAAATGAATTAAAGTTTTCTTTCAGCAAGATGTCAGTCGAAGATGATGCTCCTTAAATATACCAAGGGAAATAAAACATGTCAAACACTATCAGGTTATTCTTTATAAACCATCAAATCCTATGAATTTAAGCCACAAAATACAAAGAAACATGAATATCGAAAAAATCGCCGCCAAACTCAAGCCACTAATGCCAGAAAAAGTCAATCATTGGCTAAGAGCCAGAGAATTAGCTGATCCTGAAATGAAAGTTTTAATAGAAAAGCAAATAGTTGCAACCGCCTACCAAAAGCTAGGCGACTTCCATAACAACCCCCTTTTGTCACTACCACCCGAGAAAAAAGCCAAAGGCCCAATCAATATTGGTACAATCCTCTACGACACCGAAAAATATGACTTTGGCATCAATGAAACCGAATTCCTACAAAACATGGGTATCTTTGGCCGTAGTGGCAGCGGAAAAACCAACCTCGCCTTCCACATCATCAAACAACTCGACAGCCGCAAAATCCCATACCTTTTCTTCGATAACAAAAGAACACTCCGCCACCTGATCCCCGCATTAAGAAACAAAGTCAATGTTTATACCCCCGGCAGAACACTTTCAAACTTTAGCTTCAATCCTTTCATAACCCCATCAGGCCTGGAACCTCCAGTCTACATCAATCAACTAATTGATGTGCTGGCAAATGCATTCACGCTAGGCGATGGCTCAAAAAGCATCTTGCAAAAAGCCATTTTCGCATGTTATAATAAAAATAACAACTCGCCACTTATCGAAGACATAATCGAAGAAGTTGAAAAGATACAATCGACCGAGCGAGTAAGAAGCTGGAAAATCTCCGCCCTGCGAGCTCTTGAAACCCTAAGCTTCTCAAACATCATAACCAACAAAGTCTCTCAAAAAGAATTAACAAAAAAGCTAACCGAAGAAAACACCATCATAGAACTTGATGGCTTGGGCGACAATGCAAGAAAATTCCTAATCCCAATAATCTACCAATGGATTTTTCAGCTCAAGCTATGCTCGCCAATCAGAGAGAAGCTAACTATAGCGATTTTCATTGATGAAGCTCATCTAATATTAAACGATCAACATCGCTCAGGCAGCCTCGTAGAGCGTCTGCTAAGGCAAACCAGAGAGTTAGGCATCGCAACGGTAATAATGGACCAAACCCCAAGTTTAATGTCCAAGGTCGTGCTAGCTAATTGTTACACCAACATCTTCCTAAATCTCGTTAGCACAAGCGACCTAAACAAAGCTGCCAATGTCTGCCTGCTAGCTAACGAAGAAAAGAATTATTTCAGCACATTACCTGTAGGTCAGGGCATTATAAAACTTCAAGACCGTTGGCCAAAACCATTCTTGGTAAAATTTCCATTAATGAATATCAACAAAGGCAGCGTTACCGACGAAATCCTAAAAAGGTATTCCCGTGGAATATCCACCAAACCAACGCATTTACCAAGGAAGACCTTCCTAACCCCAGAATTCGACGTATTTCGCCAGATTTACTTCGACGTTACGCTCAAAAAGCCAGCCTTACAGCTAATTTTTGACATACTCACCCACCCACACGATAACGTAACGACTCGCTATTATCGCTTAAACCTAAACCCAAAAATAGCCCATAAAATAAAAGAAGACCTAATATCCCAAGGTTGGCTAGAAGCTCAAACAATAGAACAAGGTCAAACAAGAAAGCAGCTGCTCCGCCTAACCAAACAAGCCAAGAAAACACTAAACCTGCACAACACCCCACCAACCTATGGATCACTGGAACATGAATACTGGAAACACTACTACGCCAACAAATTCAAAAACAAAGACTACCAAATTACCCTGGAACACCCCAGAAAATCCGGCAACACAGACATCGTAGCAATCAAAGAAAACGAAAAAATAGCAATAGAAATCGAAACCGGAAAATCCGACTACATGCAAAACCTCAAACAAAACCTAGATGCCAAATATGACAAAATACTAATCATCGCCACCAACGAAAAAGCTTATCAACAAATCCAACATCATTTGGCTGATCAAGGCTTACTAATACCTAGCCGGATTGTGTTAAATGGGGCTAATTCGCCAAAATGAGACAAAATTAACAATTAATTGATAAAGGGTTTCTCTAAAAATTAACAGTTATTCGTGCAATTGTAAATACGATAGACTATAATACGTTCATTGACAAAAGAATCACAGTAATTTACCCGAAATGGAGTTTGTACAGATGAATCAAGCTGGACTTTTTGATTGGCACGAGCGTTTTGAGCAACTTGAAGATGGCGGCGATCCGTTGATCAAGCTTAATGATATTGTTGACTGGAAGCTCTTTGGTGCTGACCTGAAAAAGCTTCGGGATAAAGATCGCAAGACTAATGCTGGCCGCAAGCCTTTTGATTCGATTTTGATGTTTAAGATACTCATTCTGCAATCGCTGTACAATCTTTCGGATGATCAAACTGAATTTCAGATTCGTGATCGTCTGAGCTTTATGCGTTTCCTTAATTTGAATTTGCACGATAGGGTCCCTGATGCCAAAACCATTTGGCTGTTTCGTGAACAGTTGACCGAAGCTAAGCTTATTGAAAAGCTGTTTAGCCGTTTCGATAAGTTTTTGCGTAAGAATGGCTTTTCTGCCAAACAAGGTCAAATCGTCGATGCAAGCATTGTACGGGTTCCAAAGCAACGAAACAGCCGTGATGAGAATAAACAAATCAAAGATGGCAATGCTCCCGAAGATTGGCCCGAAAATAAAAAACGTCAAAAAGATACCGATGCTCGTTGGGTGAAAAAGAATAGCCAAAATCATTTTGGTTATAAGAATCATGTTCAGGTAGATAACAAGCATAAGATTATTCGTGCTTATGAAGTTACCGATGCTGCGACTCATGACAGCAATGTTTTTGAAGAACTGCTGGATGATAAAAATTCCAGCAAAGATGTCTGGGCGGATTCTGCTTATCGCTCTGAAGAAAAACTCGAACATCTTGAAGAAAATGGTTTTCGTGAACATATTCAACGCAAAGGCTATCGTAATAAAAAACTTACCGAAAGAGAAAAGCAAGGCAACCATACCCGCTCGAAAACAAGAAGCCGTGTCGAACATATCTTTGGCATTCAGGCCCAACGGGCTGGTAACTTGATCTTGAGAACGATTGGCAAGGGAAGAGCCAAGGCTAAGATTGGCTTGCGCAATTTGGCTTACAATATTGATCGCTACTGTATGTTGACGATAAGTTAGTTGCCTATAGCAGCTAGCCTGGGCTAAATGCTCAGGAAATATGGCAATAAGCCAGCAATTGAACCATAAAATGTAGCCGAATATTCAGTTTTTTGAATTACTGTGTTCAAAATTTTACAAAAATAACGTTAAACTAAAATTTAAGCCTCTAAAAGGTATTTTTCGAGGTTGCCTTAACCAGTTTGCCGCCAGCCCTCTGTGCCAGAATGGGTGAGACAATTCCTTGTCATTAATTAGACTTGAGGGCCAGGATATATTTATTATGATAGAGGACATGAAAACACCAAAGAAAAAAGAGTTTTTGGCTACGGAGAGAGCTGAGCCGCAGCGCAGCGGAGGTGAGGCGAACGCAGTAGCCAAAAATGGCGAATTGATTCCCGACCCAGAGGTATTAGCTCAACCGAAAAGACGACGCTTTACTGCAGCCTACAAAGTGCGTATTGTCGAAGAAGCTCAGAAATGCACTGATTCAGGCCAAATAGGGGCATTATTACGTCGCGAAGGTTTGTATTCTTCTTCGCTTACGTCATGGCGGCGTCAGTACAAAAATGGGGCTTTGAAAGGTCTCAAAGAGGAAAATCGAGGCCGCAAACGCAAAGCTGACCCCAGAGATTTAGAATTGGAACAATTGCGGCGTGAAAACGAACGCTTAACTAAGAATCTCAGTCAGGCGGAACTTATTATTGATATTCAAAAAAAAGTCTCGGCGATACTGAATGTTCCAATCAGCCAACCCAACGAGGAAAATTCATGAATACAATTGAACAATATCGCCATCAGGTTGGCACCGTTACATTGTGTAAAGCATTGAATATTCCCAAAGCTTCGTTTTATCGTCAGCTGAATCCAAAAGAAAATATATCAACATTGCCTCGCCAAAGGCCTGAACATGCACTATCAGAAACTGAGCAACAAAAAGTTTTGGATGTTCTTCATGGATCGCGATTTGTCGATTTGGCTCCAGCTCAGGTTTATGCTCAGCTCTTAGAAGAAGGCCGCTATTTGTGTTCGATTAGAACCATGTACCGATTGTTGGCTAACCAAAATGAAGTGCGGGAAAGAAGAAAGCAGACCAGACATCCTGTGTATACTAAGCCTGAATTGCTAGCTACCGGGCCTAATGAGCTATGGAGCTGGGATATTACCAAATTGAAAGGGCCAGCGAAATGGAGCTATTATCATCTTTATGTGATTATGGATGTCTATAGCCGTTATGTTGTGGGCTGGATGATCGCAGAACGAGAATCTTCAATATTAGCTAAACGCTTAATTACCGAAAGCTGCCTTAAACAGAATATAAATCAGGAGCAATTGACGCTTCATGCTGACCGAGGCTCATCGATGAAATCCAAAGTGGTTGCTCAATTATTGTCTGACCTGGGGGTAACTAAAACTCATAGCCGCCCACATGTTTCCAATGACAATCCATATTCAGAGAGCCAGTTTAAGACGATGAAATATCGTCCGCAATACCCTGATCGCTTTGGCTGTATTCAGGATGCACGAGCATTTGCAGTTGATTTTTTCTATTGGTATAATGAAGAACATCGCCACTCGGGTATCGCTCTTTATGCTCCATCGGATGTCCATTATGGCCGCGTCGAGCAAGTTCGCCAGGATCGCCAAAGTGCCTTAGATGCCGCCTATCAGCGACATCCCAACCGTTTTGTTAATAAAGCTCCCAAAGCAGCCTTGCCACCGCAGGCTGTATGGATTAACCCTCCAGAGAAATCAGAAAAACAAGTGAAAAATTAGAGCTTAATATTAAAATGGAATTGTCTCATTTTACTTGACAATCACCGCAGAGATAAGTAAGATGACTTCCTTGAAATTCCTTGCCCTTGATAGTAATAGTCTAACTGACTTACCGACAGAATTGGGCAAGTTAACCTCACTGGAAGGGCTGACCCTTGGTGATAATAGCCTAACCAGCATACCAAAAGATATAGCCCAGCTAACTTCCCTGAAGACATTGTACCTCCCTGGCAATCAGATAAAGGCATTGCCCCAGTGGATTACCCAGCTGGATATGGAGATAGTCTGGGAGAAAGACTATACTGGCAATGGCATCAACCTCTATGGCAACCCGCTGGAAGAACCACCCATCGAAGTGGTCAAGCAAGGTAAAGATGCTATTAAAGCTTACTTTGAGAATAAGAATAAGTAAACCAGAAACAGAATAACTCTTATAAAGGAACAAAGACCATGACAAAGACAAGTAAACTGCTATTAACCGCTTTATCACTGGCAATGATGCTGATACTGACATCCTGCAGCCCATATAAGAATGCACTAAACAAAATACAGAAAGCTAAAGCCAGCAATGCCACCGAACTGGACCTTTCAAGACTTAATTTAACCGTATTGCCGCCAGAGATCGGTGAGCTTACCTCCCTGAAAAAGCTGAACCTCTTGAATAACAAGCTAACGAGCCTGCCGCCAGAGATTACCAACCTTACTTCTCTTACAGAACTGAATGTCAGCTCTAATCCACTGACAACTCTACCTCCTGAGATTATAGAACTTACTTCTCTAACAGAACTGCTCATTGGCTTAAATAAGCTATCGAGCCTGCCGCCTGAAATCGGAAAGCTTACCTCTCTTACCAAGCTGGACATCCGCTCGAATCGAATAACCGCTCTGCCGCCAGAGATCGGTAAGCTGACTTCTCTTACAGAGCTTAACTGCATCTATAATTGCCTGACCGCCTTGCCGCCGGAAATCGGTCAACTTAATTCTCTAACAAAGCTGATAGCTTTCTCCAATGATCTAACCGCTCTGCCACCGGAGATCGGTAAGCTTACTTCTCTGAGTAAGTTGGACATCTGTAGTAATGAATTAAAGGTATTGCCCCAGTCAATTACCCAGCTGAATATGGATATAAGCTGTAAAGCAGGAGATACCCCCGGCATCAACCTGTTTCACAACCCTTTAGAAGCTCCACCCATCGAAGTGGTCAAGCAAGGTAAAGATGCTATTAAAGCATGGTTCGATAACCACTAGGCGTGGAGCCAGCTACTGGCAGTGCCGACTCGAACGACTGTACCAAGTCGGCTCTGCCAGTATCACACCCTGCGCGTAGCAGCCTGTAGGAAGCAAAGGGCAGACACATGCCTCTGCCCCTAGGTCAGGGTGGCATTGGTTAGCTTGCTAACCGATGGAGACTCAGGAAAAGGCTTCAGACGAGCATTAATGATTCTGACACATTCACCATGGGGCTGGTTGAAGCCAGACCCATGCCACCCAAAGCAAGTGGTCTATTACAGCGGAGCCATTAATCAAGGTCGCCAAGCGACACCGAGCACTTACTCGCTTTCTCACTTGCTCACTTAACCCATCAATACCTTAACCTCATTAACCGTCCCGGCTGACTGAGGGGCAATCACTCCTTCGACCACCTGCCCATTAAGTCTAATCTCTTTGATGCCATGCTGCACACCTTCGGGGTTGATTACCGCTATCTTATAAGTTGCCCGGCGGTATTGGCGGGTGATCTTGAACTCTTTCCAGTCCGATGGGATACATGGATTGATAATAAGGCCATCAAAGCTGGTGCGGACCCCGAGCATCCAGCGGGTAACAGCGGTATAAGCCCAGCCCGCCGAGCCTGATAGCCATGGGTGGTTAGCCTTGCCGAAGCTGGCATGATCCTTGCCCATGGTGAACTGGCAATAGCTATAAGGTTCTGCTATGCGGACCTCCGCTTTATCATTTTGGTTATAAGGACAAAGGGCTGAATAATACTTAAAGGCTCGGTTGCCATTACCGAGCTTACACTCAGCTATAAAGGCCCACGGGTTCGGATGACTGAAGATCGAGGCATTCTCCTTGACACCCTTATACACCCGGGTTACAAAGCCGACGCTGTCATCCGGTGTGCCAAAGGCCGGCCATGACAAGTGCAGGCCATAGTCACTATAAAGATGCTTGTCAACAGCATTCATGGCTGACCTGGCCTGGGAATCATTAGCGACACCCGATAGCACCGCCCAGCTTTGGGCATTGAGAAATAGCTTACCCTGTTTATCCTTATTGGTGCCCAGCTTCTTACCTTCTGCGGTTATGCCCCGGATGAACCATTTGCCATCCCAGAGATGTTTGTCAGATGCGGCTTTAACTTTGGCAGCCATCTGCTTATACTTGCGAACATCAGCTTTCTTGTTCATGAACTCGGCAGCTTCAATGAAAGCATTGATCGCCCAATAGTGCATAAACGATACCATCGCCGTCTCGCCCCCGCCTAAGTTAATGCAGTCATTCCAGTCCGCTCTTAAGCCTTTGCATATCCCGGTCTGGCCGACATGCTTAGCGGAAAAGTCCAGAGTCTTCTTAAGATGAGCATAAACCGTAGCTTCACCCTTGTCAGCATAAGGGAGCACTTCATCAAAGAAGTCAACATCGCCAGTCTCTTTGATATACTCACACACCGATACCACCAGCCAAAGCACATCATCGGAGCATACATGGTCTAAGGTTGGTATTTGCAAACCGCCTGTTGGATTATGCACAATGGTAGGGATCGATAGCTTCGAGCTTTCATCACCATCATTCAAATCCGCCGGATCAAAGAGATGAATGCCAAACCCTGCTGAGCATTGCCCCCGCAGCAGTTGCCTCATCCGCCATTTAGCTTTCTCGGGATTGGTATGAACGACACTCATTACATCCTGAGCGGTGTCACGATAACCCAAACCCGTGCGACCCCCTACTTCAATGAAAGAAGCAAAGCGGCTCCAGACCACGCAAGTTTCGGCCTGATAGAGATTCCAGATATTGACCATCGAGTTAATCGCTGCATCGGGAGTATCACAATTATAGATAGCGATCTTATCATCCCAGTATTTAGCCAAACCTGCAAAGGCCTTATCGACATTGGTCAGCTTGGAATACTTTCTCTTAATACGTTTACCCACCGTGCGATCCCCCACACCCAACATAAAGATGATACGAGTCTCCTCACCCGGCTTGAGCTTGAACCCTTTATGCAATGAACCACAATGATTACCCGTTGTTTGCTGACTATTAGAACACTTGCCATTAATCACCGCCTGAGGATTAGTCTCAGTATTATAGGTGCCAATAAACTCATCCCGAGTGCAGTCAAAGCTATCCGCGTCAAAGCTGGCGGTCATATAATGATTAGTGTCAGGGCCATAATAGAAGTCATATTCAATAACGCTATCCTTACAAGATGCCCCTGCTGCATAAAGCCCCATCTGGAAATCCTGATTGTCCAGATCAATCTTACCCAGGGAGAACTCAACATAGGAGAAAAGACTGATATGGCGAACCTTCTTAGAATTATTCTTGATCTTAACATCCCAAAGCTCGACATCATCACCCTGAGGGATGAACAGAGTCTTTTGGGCTTCGATGCCCTTATACTTACAGCTATACTTGGAATAAGAAAGCCCATGCCGACATTCATACTTAGCCTTAGATAAATCCTTACCCACAGGCTGCCATGATATCGACCAGTAATCTTTAGAATCATCATCACGCAGATATACATAATGGCCGGGCCTGTCGATGGGTACGGCATTAGCTCGAAAGCGAGTAATACGGCCAAACTGGGCGGACTTATAAAAGCTATACCCGCCAGCGTTTTGGCTCAAGACGCTACACAAATTCTCCTGCCCCAGATAGTTAGTCCAGCTAGCTGGGGTGTTCACTTTATCGATTACATACTCACGATTATCATCATCAAAATAGCCAAAACGCATATTAAAACACTCCAAAATCAGGTAAATATTGCCAATATGATACCCTCAGAGGGGGTTTTTAGCCAACAAAATAGGAAAAAAAGAATGTTTAGGGGATGTTTAGGAAGAATTTTGACATTTTTCCCGCAAAAGTTCTTGACTTGAAAGGATAATCAACTATACTTTCCTTTCTCGAGGGCGATTAGCTCAGTTGGCTAGAGCGCCTGCTTTACACGCAGGATGTCACAGGTTCGAGTCCTGTATCGCCCATTCCTGCGGTTCGCATAGAACCGCAGGTTTTTTATTGCGCTCGCATAAACTCCTATTCAAC
>JAEIOG010000102.1 GCA_016342495.1 Phycisphaerae bacterium | reverse complement strand
CCCCTTTGTCGACAGACCAACCGCAATGACACTATCAAAAACCACGATTTCCCCCCCTAAGTGCGAAAGTGGGGTTAGCGTATATTTCTCTATAATTGGTATAATTGGCATTTTAGTCATATTAAGCAAAACTCACCCGCCTAATGTTCAAATATGGATAGATAGCTTTTAAAACAATTGCATATAAAGATTTGCATGTCGACCCGCTGTATTTTACAGTTAGTTATAATGCGCACCTATAGTTGGTGACATATAAGCATAAAGAAGATTGTTGTTATTTGGATAGCTATTGGAAATGCGTCCAACATAAAAGGAGAGAGACATGAGAAGAAGTTTAAACCGAAAAGGATCGATTATTGTCCTTATAGCGTTTATTCTGGGTTTTGCATGTGAATTTGCACCAGCGGCTGTCGATTTTGATTCAACGAATTATTATACTGCTATTGCTGGCAATAAATTCCAGGCTAACCGCAGAGTAACAATTAATGGCTCGGTAGCCGGCAAAGAACTTGCCAGAATCGGCATTAGCTCTACTGTTACGGGCGATGTGTTTTCTGATAATCGCCTGTTAATTAGGAGAAGGGCCACACTTGGCGGTATTTCTTATGCCAATGGATACCTTAGATATGGCAGCGATGTTGAATCTGGCTCGGTAATTGGCCAGAATAATGTCAAAATTAGTCATAATAATTTTATTAATGGCTATTTGTCATACGCCGGTAAAGCTGATATTAGCCCCACGGCAAGCATTGCTAACAGTCTGCCTGCAATATTGCCTTCAAGAGCATTTGTTGACCATGAAATGCCAGTTTTTGGCCCACAGCGAAGTAAGAAATCGACAATGACAATTGATGAGAATACTCATCTGGCACCGGGAAACTATGATAATATCCGGGCTAAACGTTATTCGGTGATTTATTTGACCGCTGGTACGTATAATTTCGGTGATTTTATCTTGAACCGACATGCAAAGATAGTCGCAGACAGCAGTCTTGGCGATATTAATATTGTTGTTAATGGTAAATACCGAAGTTATCGTCATGTTATCTTGGATAATATTGGTGAAAATGATGTCGATATTATTGCCTCTGGCAATATTCGCATAGGCAAAAAAAATGATTATGAAGCTAACCTCCTTAGTGGAAATAACTTAAATGTCAATCGCGACAGCATAATCAATGGTTTTACCTATTCAGAGCATAATACTCTGTTTCAGCGTAATGTCGAACTGAATTTCCAGCCCGCTGGTGCTGGCTCAGAATTGCCGCCAGCGGTTCCAGAACCTGCTTCGATTTTACTGCTGGGTTCAGCGGGAATGTTTCTGGCCCGAAAACGTAAGCCATAATTGATCCGAAAAATCTGGAAAAGCCCAGTTACCTGCATTATTAATATTAATAGTGCAGGTTTTTTTTATGGATGAAAAATAAAACAAATCAACTTAAGCTAAATTTTGTTAATATTTAATCCGATAATATGTATAGCTTGATAGAGTTGACAATTATAAATGATCAGCCTATAATATTAACGTAAGGTGTTATTTTACAATATCTTATGAATTTAAGTATTTCTCATAGTTATACTTGGCCCTGCTGAATCATAAAATAAAGCAACAATTATAATCAGTATAAAAGGAATATACTCCCTATATTGCCAATTGTTGCCAAAAAAGCTTGACTTAGAAAAAAAAAAGCATAAAATCAATAAATAGAGGAGTCACACCATTGAGCCGACACAAGCAAAGTAATACTAATAAATTAATTTAGACCACCAGTAATATGAGGCAAGAAAATGATTAATAGAGTCAATTTAAAAACAACAGTTAGTCTTGGGCTGGCAGTGTTTATCTTGGGAATCTTTAGCCAAACAGTATTGGCGGCACTACCACCAGTTATTCCTGAATTTGGCTATGGGATCGCCGCTGGCGGTAAGCTCACTATTGGCAATGACAGCGAAATCAATCAATCTGAAGAAGACAATGTCGCTTCGGTTATCAGTGGCTATGACACTGAAAGCAAAGGAAGACTTAAACTGGGCACCGGCGCAGTTGTCAATGGCGAAGTTCATAGCTATGACTATATTACCACAGGCAATGACATAGAAATAAACGGTGCTATGACCTGGGCCACTGGTAATATTACTTTTGGCAATAATACCAAAGCTAAATCTGTCTATAGTGCGGCTAAATTGAAAATCGGCAAAAACAGTATTGTCAATGGCTTTGCCATGGGCCAGGCAGGTTCCCAAATAGACCCTTCAACTGTACCAGACAGCACTGTAGGGGCTTTGCCAGCGATGGGCGAACCTCAACCTGTATTTCTTCCTTCATTTGAAGAAGTAAAAGGCAAAGCATACAAAACCAGATCATATAGCAAAAAAAATATTAATGAAATTGATCCTGGCATTTTTGGAACAGTTAAAATTCGTAATAAAGCTGAAGCAACCTTTTCCTCTGGCACTTACAGTTTCAATAAATTGTACTTCAGAGAAAAATCAAATATTTTTGTCGACACCACCGAAGGTGATGTTATTTGGGAAATCGCCAAAGTATTTCGCACTTCCCGGCTGGTTAATATTGTAAAAATTGGTGACAATGATCTAATCATTCTTTCCGGTGGTGATATCACCATTGGATCTTATAATGTTATCGAAGCGGAGATGGCCAGTGCCGATGACATCAGAATTAATTCACATTCACAGATAACCGGTAAGGCATACGCTGCTGACGATGTTACAGTTGGCAAGCAAGTTGCGTTCAATTCAACCGCGGTGCCAGAACCAACCACATTGGTTTTACTTCTGGCGGCTTCCCCGCTTCTCTTAAGAAAACGCAAATAATAAATTTCAATTTCAAATTTCAAAGCCTTCGGCCGAAAACCGAAGGCTTTTTTTTGTATTTCATCGATGAAAACGTCAATCGGTTATGCCTAGGGCAATATATAAATAGCCCGCTTTGAGAACCATATCACTTTGCTGCACAAACCGCATGGTATGTTAAAAAGGTATTATTTAGTTGCAAACTAATACATTAAACATATAATTGTACTATTGTAGTTATACTTTTCAACAAAAGAGGATGCCATGGAAAATTTACCTGAAGAACCTGTCTATGAATCACTTGAAGATGAACCTATAGAATACCCAGATGACATCATGGAGATTCCTCCGGAGCCCTGCTCAACGACAGGTCAAAGAATTGCTGCCGGGGTCATGGTTACCAATGCCGTTTTATCTTTGATCCTGATGATGCTGGATGGTTTTGCAGATGACACCAGTTCAAAAATGGTTGGACCATACATTTTTGATATTGTATTGGGCATAAGTATTTTTTCAGGTAACCATAAATGGGTTAAATTAGCAATTATCAGGGTTTTTGTCGGTATTTTCATCTGGATTGCTCTTGCTCTTGCTCAGGAAAATACAGCTTTAGCTATTCTACAATTTATATACGGCGCATCTTTGCTGATATTAATGTTTGGCAATCCAAAAAAAGTCAGACTCTCTATTGGTTGTGGAATGGCCTCAATAATCGCACTTATGTGGTTGTCCGCATTCCAATTACATTTTTCTGGCTATAGTTTTATTAATAATTTGCTATTAAAAAATACCTATGACCTTGTCGATGCTGAAAATGAATTGCTGGTAAATGAAAGTCACAACTATTCATTTGGGCCAATCAGTTCTGGATGGCAACAACGTAAAAGGGCTGCTGTTATCAAAGAAATGCCTGTTGCGACGAACTGGTTTGTTAACCCAAAATATGATGCGCATATTGCTATTATTACAGAGAAAATTGACCCTGATTACATTATCGACCATGTGGAATTCGTTAAGGTCGTTATTGAAAATGCATCAAATTTAGATGGTTTTTCAGTAATTTCCAAAAAAGATATTTCAACAGAAAAAGTCGACGCTACAATCCTGAATACAACAGCTAATCTCGATGATCTTATGTTAAAATATCGCTACGGTTTGTTTTCAAAAAATAATATAGCAGTTCAAATTATTTGTTGGTCATCGATATATTCATTTGATAATGTGCAAGATGATTTCAGTGCCGCAATCGATTCTTTTAAGTTTGACGATGACTTTATAATGTATGACCCGAATAGTGTTGATAATAATTTCTAAAAAAAATATCAATAAGGCTATTCTTGGTTCGCTGTCACCTGAAATTATTTAGGACTTAATTATTCTGTTGTGGTTTGCCATATTTTTTACACCTGCCACTTTACGCTGATGGCGATGGCGGGTATAATCAGAACATGAACAAAAAAATCCTGTTAATCAATCCGCCGATATACGATTTTGCCGCTTATGATTTATATAATAAACCCATGGGCCTGCTGTATGTCGCCAGCTATATCCGCCAGTATGGCTATGAAATCGAATTGCTCGACACTCTGGACCGCAATAATGAACTGCTTCTCCAGCATCACCCCAAGCTCAAAACTAAAAAAAATGGAACCGGTAAATTCCATAATATCATAGTTCCCAAGCCGGAAATACTAAAACATATACCTCGAAATTACCGCCGCTATGGCATGGAAGAATATCTCATCCGCCAACAGCTGGAAAAACACAAACACCAACGAATCGGGGCCGTACTCATCACCAGCATGATGACATACTGGTACCTCGGCGTTGCTGAAATGGTGCGCATAGTCCGGGAAGTTCTCCCCGGGGTTCCTATTGCCCTTGGTGGTGTATACGCAACTTTAATGCCCGACCATGCCATGGGGGTATGCGCCCCTGATATTGTTTTTACCGGAAGCCAATTAACACCAGTTCTTCGTTGGCTTGATGAGGTTTGCGAATTTGACCGGACTGAAAATGTCCCCGAAACCAAACTCAGCCAGTGGCCATTGCCTGCCTATGACCTCTATAGCAAACTGGATTATCTGTCACTGATTACATCGCTTGGCTGCCCGAACCATTGCGATTATTGTGCCAGCAAAAAACTCCAGCCCTGCTACGATGAATTACCTGCTAAGATTTTCATTGAGCAGTTAGACGCTTTGTTGCCTTTACTGGGTCAGCAGGAAATATACAATGTCGCTTTTATCGATGACGCATTGCTTGCCAACAGCGCCCGCCGTATTGTCCCGATTATGCAGATGATCGCAGAAAAAAAACAAAACTTGAATTTCCATTGCCCCAATGGCCTGCATTGCCGCTATATCACTGAAGAAATTGCACAACTGATGTATAATGTTGGCTTCAAAATGATTCGATTGAGCTATGAAGCCGCCGGCGATTCAACCGGTCAAAAGGCTAGCGACAACAAAATTACCGATGCCCATTTCCACAATGCCGTTTCGAACCTGATTAATGCAGGTTTTCAGCCAGACCAGATAGATGTATATGTCTTAATAGGCCTGGTCGATCAGGGATTCGATGAAATGAAACGTTCGGTCGAGGCCGTCCACGCCGTTGGCTTAAAAGCCAGACTCTGCCAGTTTACCCCGATCCCTGGTTCAAAAATGTTCGATAGTGCCTGCGAAGCTTTCGACCTGCCCCGCGATGAACCCTTGCTCCATAATAACAGTATACTGTCAATCCGTAAAAATAATATCCCCCAGCAACAATGGGATCAATTCAAAGACTATACCCAACAACTCAATAATAAATTAGACAACTGACCGTAAAAATTTTTTTCGCAAATGCCATCGCTTTGTGCAGATTTAGGTGTAATTTCGCTATGGAAAAACATAGCGTTGAAAACATGTATGAATTTTACTGATCGAATCTATACCACGATAAAGATACCCCCGCCTCCCCCAGTCATTTATTATATGGTTCAATATCCTTTCTGTTCAGGTTTCAGAGTTAAAGGAACAGTTGTAAAAGTTCCGTATGCCAGCAATTGAAATCTCTAATTTTAAGTTGCACAAACGCTCATGATGTAGATAAACATCGCGAACGCTTTTTTAATCTTCGCAACCTACAATTGCTATTTTATATTTATCAGCTAAGGCCAGAGTTTGGTCTTTGTCGACTATGATGGTTTTTTCGGCTTCGATGGCCAGGCATTTTGCACCATTTTTTTTGAGATTTTCGATAGTCCAAGTACCGATGGTCGGTACATCAAATCGCATATCCTGATCGGGTTTGCCGGTTTTGATAAGGGTCCATTTACCCGATGGGCACAGCGAGCCGGCCCTTTCGATCATTTTGTCGGTGCCTTCGATAGCTTCGACGGCTATGACATCTAAATCTTTCACCGCGATGGCCTGGCCTATATCGAGGTTGCCCATTTGTTTTACGATTGACCAGCCAAAGGTGATATCTTTGGTAATTGACTCAGAAGGTTGAGTTTTGGTCAGCAGTCCAGCGGTGGCCATCGAATCTTTGATATGTTTGGTGGAGTCCACGAGAATAATATCTCCTGTGGCTAGTTCATCAGCAATGGCTGACAAAACAGAATCATTTCTTTTGTCATGTTTAAGACGACTATAGAGAACTCGTATTCCCCGCCAATCGGGAATATATTGGATTAAGCGAAATGGCGTGTACATTTTTTTCTTGGCGACGCGGCCTACCATGATGGTTTCACGGCAATTATGTTTTTTGAGTTTGCGAATCCATGCCCCGGGTCGGGCAAGGCCTGCGGTGTAGAATTTATCGACATAGTTGGCAAGTTCAGGGTCAACCTGGCCGGCAAAGCCGACGCATATAACTTTGAGGCCTGCTGCTTTTGCGCCCTGGGCGACCAGAAAAGGCAAACGGCCCTGACCAGCGATAAGGCCTATGGTATTGTTTTGGTTGGTAGACATAAGATTACACAAATAAGAGATGGTTACCGCTATTCTTCATCTTCTTTGATCATATTTTGCATGGCTTTGTCGAGTTCTCGCAGTTTTTTGCGAATCTCCGGCAGATATTGCAGGGACATCATCGAACGTTTAGCTTTATTAATTGGCATAGCCGGCATACCTGCGACCATGGCACCATCTTTTAAATGGTTGGTTACCCCTGATTGGGCGGCAACCTGGCAGCCATTGCCTAAGGTGATGTGCCCTATCACACCTGACTGGCCACCGAAAACACAGTAATTCCCGATAGTCGTTGACCCGGCGATACCAACCTGAGCAACAAGCAGGCAATGTTGGCCAACTTGAGAATTATGGCCTATAGTCACAAGATTTGATAATTTTGTCCCTTTGCCTACAACGGTATTACCCAGAGTACCCCGGTCGATAGCACATCCGGCACCCATTTCAACATCATCTTCGATAACTACGCCACCAATTTGCGGAATTTTGTGATGAATACCTGCATGAGTAGCATATCCAAAACCATCCTGACCGATTACGGTACCAGCGTGAATAGTAACACGATCGCCAATTTTACAGCCATCATAAATCGTGACATTTGGAAAAATAAGGCAATCCCGACCAATTTTGGTGCCTGGGCCTACGATACAATGGGGATAAATGCGGGTATTTTCACCTATTTCAGCACCCGACGAAACCACAACAAAATCATGAATATCAACATTTTTCCCAATAATCGCATCTTCGGCGACACTGGCTCGGGGACTGACACCAACGGATTCATGTTCACGGTAGCCATGCAACAGGACAACTGCACGAGTGAAACCATAATACGGATCTTTGCAGCGGATCAGGGTTTTGCCTTCAACTTCAACATCGTTTGCGACAATGATAACGTCTGCCTGGGTAGTTTGTAACTGCTTGATATATTTAGGGTTAGATAAAAAACTGACATCGCCTTTGCCTGCATCACTTAAAGTTGCGGCCCCGGTAATGACCAGGTCGGCATCGCCAATAACGGTTCCGCCGACATGTTTGGCCAGTTGACCTACAGTTGTTTCCTGTTTTTCCATATTAATATAGGTTCCGTTACAAAAACGAGCTAAATAGTTAATTTTCAATATCTTATGTGCAAATTGAGCATATGCCCCAGAATCTGATATATGATAAGATAATCAGGTGATTATAATGAAACTGGCGACAAAGTCAAAGGAATATATAGGTGAGAAAGATAGCAATCTGGAAAGCCAGTAAACAGCAAAAAAAAACATCCCAGCAATAGATTAATTACCTTATGAAAAATTAGTGCAGATTTTTCGGTATTTGCTTGGTTATCAGGATAGTAATAATACCAACAAAATAATTGACTCTTATACTTAATATTTACCAGAAATCTTGTCGATAATTACTTTATGCCGAATAAATTGAATATTATGATTTATGTTGAATTAAGCTAAAAAAATACGAAAATCTTTTTTTAATGTGGGTTGACATTAGGAATTCGTGGTTTATTATTAATATATGATTTGAGTGCATGGACACTGCTGATGTGTTGGATCAGCAAAGGTCATTGGACATGTTTTTCAAAAAATGGTGAAAATTTTTATAGCCTCAAGCAATACCAACTATGAAATACGGAGAATTGATGGAAAAGGTGGAATCTGTGCTGAAACAGTACATGGCGACAGAACAATATGATAAGCTGGCAAAGCTTAATAATGAAAAGTTAATCCGATTTGTGACCGAATCAATTGAGCGTTTTCAGCCTGAGTCGGTTTTTGTCTGTACCGACAGTGCCGAAGACCGCGAATATCTACGCAAAAAATCTCTGCAAAGTCGGGAAGAAGCTCCTTTGGGGATTGATGGCCATACGATCCATTTCGATAATTATAATGATCAGGCAAGGGACAAAGTGCATACGAAATATCTGGTATCGCCGGGAATGAACCTCGGAGCCAGCCTCAACCAGGTCGATAGAGACCAGGGGACCGACGAAGTTATGGACATCATGGCCGGTTCGATGGAGGGCCGTGAGATGCTGGTATGTTTTTTCTGCCTGGGTCCTACCAATTCCGAGTTTTCGATTTCATGCGTCCAAATCACTGATAGCTATTATGTCGCGCACAGCGAATGTATTTTGTACCACTGGGGCTATGAACAGTTTGACAGACTCAATGGCAGCAGTGATTTTTTCCGTTTCTGCCATTGCAGCGGCAAGATGGACGAAGGTGTTAGCATCAATATGGATAAGCGAAGGATTTATATTGACCTGGAAAAAGAAATCGTGTTTTCGGTTAATACCCAATATGCCGGCAATACCATTGGGCTTAAAAAGCTGGCACTGAGATTAGCCATCAATAAAGCGTCGCGCGAAGGTTGGCTCGCTGAGCACATGTTCGTGATGGGGGCCCACGGCCCCGACGGCAGAGTTACTTATCTATCCGGTGCGTTTCCAAGTGCCTGTGGCAAAACTTCAACTTCTATGATCGAAGGTCAAAGTATTGTTGGCGATGACATAGCTTATTTACGTGTCATTGATGGCAAGTTTCGCTGCGTAAATGCCGAAAAAGGAATTTTTGGAATTATCCAGGATGTGAACCCTAAAGATGACCCGCAGATTTTTGAAGTGTTAAGCAGTAAAAATGAAGTTATTTTCAGCAATATTTTACATAAAAATAATGAACCTTTCTGGAATGGTATGGGCCGGGAGCTGCCCGAAGATGGAATAAATCATAGCGGCTCATGGTATAGAGGCAAGGTAGATGATAGCGGCAAAGAGATAGCTCCTTCACATAAAAATGGTAGATATACAATTGCTCTTTCGGATTTGAAAAACACCGATGCTCATGCCGAGGATCCCGATGGTGTTGAGCTGGGAGGAATTATTTATGGTGGCCGCGATAGCGATACCTGGGTGCCAATCGAACAGGCATTTGACTGGACCGAAGGTGTTATAGCAAAGGGAGCATCACTGGAATCAGAGACAACCGCCGCTACCCTCGATGACGAAGGGGTACGCAAATTCAATATTATGAGTAATATGGATTTTGTATCAATTCCGCTGGGCCAGTACATTCAGAATAATCTGGACTTTGCGAAAAAAGCCGATGTAGTGCCAATGGTATTTTCAGTTAATTATTTCCTTAAAGACCAAAACGGAAAATTCCTCAATAGTAAAACCGATAAGAAAGCGTGGGTTCTCTGGGCAGAGCTGCGGATCAATGGCGATGTCGACGCGATCCAAACGCCAACCGGGTTTATTCCGAAGTATGAAGATTTGAAAAGAATTTTTAAGGAATCATTAAATAAAGATTATTCGCTGGAAGATTATAATAAGCAGTTTGTTTATCGTTGTAATGAATTACTGGCCAAGCTCGACCGGATAGAAGATATTTATCGCCAGACAGTCGAAGATACTCCTGCTATTGTCTATGAAACATTCCAAAATCAAAGGCAGCGGATTATAAAAGCTCAGGAACAATTGGGTGATTATATTATCCCAGAAAAATTTATTGCTGGCCAGGCTAAACATACCGCGTGACCTGTTAAGAATTAAAATGAACAAGGCGACCTGCTTTCTGGTCGCCTTTTTTCGTAGGCATACAAAGAGGGATGCTTAAAGCAAAATTTATATCTCATAAATAAAATGAGGGCTGACAATGGCCAGATTGTCAGCCCTCAGCGTCCTGAAATAAAAGGTGTGTTTATTCTGCTAATTACTTACACCGTAGTTTATTTCTGGCTGGCAGGTTGGCCAAGGTTGCCTGCGGTCTGCCGATTCAAATTTCTACCCATCTGAAACACTTTCGTTTCCCATTCTGGTACAGATAACTATCGGCTTTTACCTTGATGTTATTGATTATCGAGTAAAAAAAAACATTATCGGCCATTGGGGTTTCTGGTGTGCAAAACTGCTGAAAATCTTTAATGAAAATTGGTGGAAAATTATTTTTTTTAGATATGTCACGGCATAAATTGTCAACAAATAGCGGCCAGCGGTAACAACCCGCGAATCTTGGTTAATATACTAAAATCAAAATGGGAGAATAATCAAAAGAAAATAATGAAAGTAAACACAGGGCTAACGCATGAAATTTATTATGCCATCCCTGCGAAGGCGGGAATCTATCTTTCTTGTTCAAGTTTGCCATATACGTATTCTGGGTCCCCGCCTTCGCGGGGATGACAATTTTGCGTATCGTGCCGTAATTCGGGTTTTTATGGTTGATTATTTGCTATCGAACTATCTTATATTCTTAGCGTTGTTTTGATCTCATGATCAATGCTTTAATAAGCAGCAAAAATTTTATCTGAAATGATACTCATCTGTTCCAGCTTTTCATTGGTGACTGTTGTAGAGCCTTTTTCTTTGATCCATAGTTCGCAGGAATTTTCCAATAGTTTAGGGCTCAGCAACGCAACGGTTGGCTGTTTCAATCGTGACTGATGAGTCATTTGCCGCAAAAGTTTTTTATCTTCGTCGGCTAATTCCAGTTGAGCTAAAATATCTTCGAATAGCTTTTCAGCTGAGTTGAAATGCTGATAATGTTTTTTTTGAGATTTTATGATCTTTTGCCAAACTATAATTGCTATACAGATTACAGTAATTAAACTAAAGAGTGAAAGTAATATAATCAGACTATTACTGTCAATGAATGAATCTTGAAAGTTTTTAAACCCATCTTGAAATGATTGATATTGACATAGAATATTATGATGTAACGCCATTGACTGTTTCCTGTTCTGAAAGTGTTTGCGATACTGATTGTTTTATGATTTCCGTTTTTCGCTGGATTGATTCTTTGCGAATCTGATTTTGACTGTCAGCTAAGATTCCGCCAACATCAGTAACAGATTTGGTCAAACCAAATTTCGCATTATTGGCGTTGGCACGCACCCGACTGTTAGTGTCTTTCTTGAATAATTCAATGATCCTGCTAGCCTGAACAAAACCACACTTATCCAAAGCTTCAATTGCATTGGCACAAACTCTTTTGTCCTGGTCCTTTAGGGCATGAAGCAGATACTTAATTGAAGCAGAGTCAATATTTTTACCCAGATGCCCCAGCGTGGCAATCGCGCAGCTTCTTACTTTTACATTTTTGTCATTAGTTAAAAACTGGATATCAGCCCGGTGGATCACGCAAGATTGTAAATACCGAATAGCCATCAATGCTTTAACTTTTATGGAAGGATTCTTGTCACGCAATTTCGCCCGGATTCTATCTTGCAGATGCGGGTCTATTTTAGCGATTGCCTTACCGGCGGCGGCGAGTTTTTCTGGTTTGAGCTTTTCAAAATTACCCCACCATGAATCAAAAGCTATTCTAATGAAATAACGGTTGGCTATCTGCTGCAATTCAGAATTAGCAGAACGCAATTGCCGACTAACAATTTCATTTAAGTTTGCAGGCTTCTGTTCAATGATTTTCCGCAAAGCCTTACATGCCAAAACAGGGTCGGCACTGGTAAGAAAATATTCCAGTGATTCAACATCGTCAGCATTGTCATGTAATAAAATATTATAAATAATATTGGTAATTTCTGCTGTGACATTGTCACGATACAAAAGCAAATATTTTCTTTTTACATCTATTGATAAATCCAGGGCATTGATGAAATTCAGAAAATCTCGCTGATCGGCGACAGACAATTTATCTAATGCGATTTTGTTTTCTTCCAGCCATTGCGCCCGTTTGATATTTTTCAATCCAATTTCGATGGCAGTATTGCCACGTTTGTGATGGTAGGTTCTGGCAAGGGCAATAATGAAATTGGGATTTTCCTGCCAGGCAATAGCCCGACTGACGGCTCCTTTTAAGGCATCGACCTTCAATGCTGTCAAACAGAAATTAGCCATCTCTAAATCTGGATCATTCATTAGATAGTATCTGACCGCCCGGCCAACCGGATTAAAATCCTGTAGCCTTTCATGCCAGAAGCTGTATCTGTCTGCCGGAACAACATACATTGCCGCCTTGATAACTTGTTTAAGATTATGAATGTCAAAACTATTTATACCATTTTGCAAAGCAGTAATAAGATATTGGCTGTCCTGACAGGTTGGGTCGTCTCGATGGGCGATAGCAGCGGTAGCCATAGACATCAAGATTTCGCTGGCCCGGTCGCTGACAACTATATCGCTATCTCGCATGAGCTTGATAACTGCGTCGCTTAACCGTTCCATATTATTGTTGGCAATAATTTCCAGACAATTCAGCCGGGTTTGGGGCTCACTGGCGCTGGCGGCCCTACGCAATGCCATGAATGTAGATTTTGGCTGGGCCAGTATGAGTTTTTTTTGCCTGCCAGGCAATTCGTGGTATTTACTTATAAGATTGGCAATGCTTGTGGTATCTGCCCTGCCCAGGATAGTTTCCAGGATCACCGAAGCATAAGGCTCGCGCGCACAATCCAGCGACATCGCTAAGGCTTCGTCAGCTGCCTGATTGCGGGTTTTACTGAGAAATTCATAAATTTTTTCTGCCTGATTCATGGATATTTTCGTATTTTTTTGTCATTTTCTGTCGATTAATGTCGTTTTCGGGCTATTTGGTGCCCGTAAAAATAGCTCAACATTATCATATCGGCAGAAATAGTCCGAATAAATAAGCTTAAAAATCACCTTTGTAGCATTACTTTATTGCAAAATTATCGATTTCCATGCTAAAATAGAAAAAATTGTCGTCGTTGGCACGCTCATAGTGTTCAGAGCAAAATGCCGATGGGGTTTGTTTTACTGGGAAATTGTATAAGTCCTTGTAAATAACTGATTTATAATTGAGGAAAGAAATGAAAATAAGCGCTAATGCAAAAAGCGTGTCAGCTTCAATAACGATGGCCGTCACCTCCAGAGCCCAGCAGTTAAAGGCTCAGGGAGTCGATGTTGTAAGTTTTGGTGCTGGCGAACCGGATTTTGATACTCCAGGGTTTATCACAGATATCGCTATCGAAGCTTTAAGAGCTGGTAAGACCAAATATTGTCCAGCTGCCGGAATGATTGAATTACGTCAGGCTATAGCCGATAAACTCTTGCAAGAAAATGGTTTAGAGTATAAAGCATCACAGGTTGTTGTAACTGTAGGTGCCAAACACGCAGTTTATGAATCGCTTCATGCAACGGTTGACCCTGGCGATGAAGTTATTATCCCTAAGCCATACTGGGTTAGTTACCCGGAGATGGTAAAGCTGGTTGGTGGTATTCCTAAGATTGTAAATACTGATCCAGAAAATGGTTATAAGCTTACCCCTGATTTGTTGAAAGCTAATATTACCGATAAGACAACAGTGCTGATGTTAAATTCACCCAATAATCCCGGAGGTTTCTGTTACAGCCCTGAAGAGCTAAAAGCTTTAGGTGATGCTATAAAAGGGACAGAGTTGGTAGTAATTTCAGATGAAATTTACGAAAAACTGGTTTATGGCGACATGAAGTTTGCTGCTTTTGCTGCAGTTTGTCCCGATTTATACGATCAGACGATAACAATTAATGGCCTGAGCAAAGCATATGCGATGACGGGTTGGCGGCTGGGCTATGTGGCTGGGCCACAGGATTTGGCGGATGCGGTCAATAAAATGCAATCGCATATGACATCGGGGACGGCGACATTTTGTCAGATCGCCGCGATTGAAGCTTTGAAAAAGGGCCAACCTGATATTGAACGGATGCATGCAGAATTTAGCAAACGAGCTGAGCATATATATAAAAGGTTGAACGACATCGGCGGAGTGGACTGCCCAAGGCCAACGGGTGCATTTTATGCATTTCCGAAGGTGAGCGATCTTTATTGTAAGTTTGGCGTAAAAGATAGTGTGGAATTTTGTCAGCTATTGCTGGAAAAGATCAATGTCGCATGTGTTCCTGGAGCTGGCTTTGGCTGTGATGATAACATTCGTCTGAGTTTTGCCACCAGTATCGAACAGATCGATAAAGGCCTTGACCGGATGGCTGAGTATTTGAAGTAAGAAATGAAGTAAAGCTTTAGCTAAGTGAAGCAATATATAAAATTTTTAAGATATAGAAGGGTTCATGGATGACCGATAATGAACAGTTGAATTTTGCTTTTGGCGAAGAAGAAGTAAGTGAAAAGAAAGTAGTGAAATCCAAGAAGAAAACCGCGCGGGAAGTTGCCAGAGAAAAAGGTGTTAGCAAACGTCTAACACTAAAAGACGATAAGAAAGAAGTCGAGCATAAGAAAGTAGTTGTTCGGAAAAAAGCTACTGGTGGCAGTCGCAAAAGTTCTAAGCATATTTCTGAAGATCAGATTGGTGCTCAGGCAGTAGAGATGGCATCAAAACAGCGAGATATTTCTATTAGTGAATTTTTTGCTAAGAATCGACACTTATTAGGATTTGATAATCCATCTAAAGCATTGCTGACGACAATCAAGGAAGCGGTTGACAATGCCTTAGATGCTTGTGAAGAATCCCGCATTTTACCTGATCTGGAAATCGGCGTGCAGCAACGGAGTGAAAATCGCTTTCGCGTTTGGATTCAAGATAATGGCCCGGGTATTGTCAAAGCACAGATCCCCAATATTTTTGGTCGACTGCTTTATGGCTCAAAATTTCATACCTTGCGTATGGCGCGGGGCCAACAAGGTATTGGTATTTCGGCGGCGGGTATGTATGGGATGTTGACAACCGGTAAGAATGTAAAAATTAATTCTAAGCCCGGCGCTCGCAGCCAGGCCCACCATTATGAATTGCGTATCGACACCAAGCTTAACCGTCCTGAAATCATAAAAGACAATCCGATAGAATGGGAAGGTGTCAAGCATGGTACTCGTGTCGAAATTGAGCTAGAAGCTCGCTATCAGCGTGGTCGTCAGAGTGTCGATGAATATTTAGCCCAAACCGCGATTACTAATCCCCATGCCCACATAAAATATATCAGACCTGACAATGAAGTTGTTGTTTATGAGCGCAGCGTTAATGATGTTGTTCATGTGCCTGAAGCTATCAAGCCACACCCATATGGTGTTGAGCTTGGCGTTTTGATGAAGATGGCCCAGGATACTGAAGCTAAGTCAATGGTCGAATTTTTGACCAGTGAATTTTCCAGGGTCAGTCCACGTATAAGTCAACAGATTCTCGACAAGGGCAAAATATCTGCTCGCAAAAGAGTAAAATCTGTCGATCACGAAGATGCTGAAAAACTTTATAATGCAATTAATTCGACCAAGATTAGGGCACCTAAGACTGATTGCGTTGTGCCTATTGGCGAAGATGAATTGCTAAAAGGTTTAGAGCGAGTGGTTGATGGTGATTTTTATACGGTTTGTACCAGGCCGCCATCAGTTTATCGTGGTAACCCATTTCAGATAGAATGTGCCCTGGCCTATGGCGGGCAGGGTTATGACGCAACCGGAGCTGCGGTCAAGGCCAAAAAAGATGAAGATGACAAAGAAATGATGCGCGTATTGAGATTTGCCAATCGAGTGCCATTGCTTTATCAGCAGGCTGGTTGTGCGGTTTTCAAATCGATATTGAGCACTAATTGGCGAAACTATGGTTTAAGTCAATCGCGAGGATCATTGCCAGCTGGACCGGTAACGCTGATTATCCATGTGGCGTCGGTGTGGGTGCCTTTTACTTCTGAGTCAAAAGAAGCTATCGCCCATTATCCTGAAATTATTAAAGAAATTCAGTTGGCAATATCGGAGTGTGGCAGGCGGCTTGGTACCTATTTGCGTGGTGTTAAGAAACACAAAGAAGAAGCTAAGAAAAAATCATATATTAAAAAGTATTTGCCAGCGATTGGCGAAGCTATTCGTGATATTCTGGAATTGCCGGATAATAAAGTTGAAGCTATGCTGGAAGATTTGAAAAATATTCTGGAGGAAACCCGGGCGAATAAGGTTAAATAAAACAAATTGGCCGATAGTTTTATCAGCGTGGGCATGGCCCACCCTATCTGTTACAGTTTTTTCAGCATGGGCATAGCCCATCGGACCTGTGGATAAGAAGTATAAATGTATAAATTATTATTAACAGCTTTTGGATTGGGTTATTCACCATTTGCGCCGGGGACGGCGGGATCATTGTTTGTACCAATTTTTTTGCTGCCAGCGATTTATTTTGGTATGCCATTGTTATGGGTAACGGTTTTGCTGGTTGTGATGTTGATTTATGGTTCATGGGCAACGATAGCCTATGGTGATAAGTTGATGGCCGAAGTTGGCCATGACCCGGGAATGATTGTCTCAGATGAAGTTGCCGGTCAGGCATTGACTTATATGGGTATATGGCATTTTGCAAACTGGTCAAATCCGCAATTGCTGGCGTTTTTATTTATTGGTTTTTTTCTTTTTAGATTGTTTGATGTTACTAAGCCATGGCCAGCATGTTATTTTGACAGGCAACAGAGTAAATATGGCGTTTTGCTGGATGATATAGCCGCTGGAATTTATGCCAATATAGTTTTACAGATTGTCTGGCGTTTGGATTTTGTGGAAAATTTAATAAAACTTTAGCAGTAATATATTAGTCACGGATTTTAGCGGATTATTACTGATTTGCACAGATTCGTTTAATTTACTACTTTGGTTTTGCCATTAGGTTTCTGTTTTTTTAATTGGCACAGCTACCCTGCAAGCAGATTGGCTTATGCTGGTTAAAATGTTACAAAAAAAATTAATAAATCTCCTCATCAATACCGAGGATTTATAATATGGAGTTTTGATGGACTTAGGTTATATACAAGCAATTATTATGGGGGCCCTGCAGGGATTGACGGAATTTTTGCCGGTGTCCAGTTCTGGGCATCTGGTGATGTCACAGCATCTTTTCGGGCTGAAACCGAAGGATCCGGCTATGATGATTTTCGATTTGGCAACGCATTTAGGAACAATGGTTGCGGTGCTGGTTTATTATCGTAGGGAAGTTAGTAAGTATTTAAAACATTTAAATCGGTCATTGCCGATGTTGAAACAACCCAAACAGGCTTATCATGAATCTGCCAGTATACGCTTTACCGTTTTAGCTTTTGTGTCTTTGTTTGGAACTGGCATTGTTTATGTGCTATTTAAGAAGGTGATCGAAAAAGGCTTTGAAGAGCCCGCTATGGTCGCAGGGTGCTGGTTTGTTACGGCCATTGTATTATTTATTACCGATAGGAAAAAAACTAATCATCGTTCTATTAAGAAATTCTGGATATATTTTGCCCTGATAGTCGGGATGGCTCAGGGTTTGGCAATTTTACCGGGGATATCACGAAGCGGTTCTACTATTTGTGTAGCTCTGCTTTTGGGTTTACATCGTAAATGGGCCGGACAGTATAGTTTTTTAATTGGTATCCCGGCTATTGTCGGCGCTTCGTTGATTGAAGGGATTAAGTTTTTCAGTGCTGGGCATAGCAGTTTGCCCTGGGGGCCAACGATTGTTGGCTCGGTAGTTAGCATGTTTGTCGGCATTGCTGCCTTAAGTTTATTATTATGGGCGGTGCGAAAAGCCAAACTGAAAATATTCGCTTATTATTGTATAATAATTTCTATCGCGACATTTATCGCTATCGCCTGTGGCAAACTTGAGAATAAAGCACCAGCTGAATTTGATAAAACAGAAGTTCAAACATCAATGATGATGGACACTGGGCCCAATATATATTAATTGCCAAACTAAAACAAAATTCAGGATTGTGATTAATTAATATTTATCGATCCTGTTTTAATAAAGGAAAACTCAAAATGCCAACTTCATATGGCTCGTTATGCGACGACTTTTTTGTCAATATGACATTAAATACGGAGCTTGAATTACCAACTGAACGTGAAACAATTCTAAACTTTTTTGAATTGGTTCAGAAAAAGTTTCCGACGATGAATACTTTTTATCAACAGGCAACGGGGGAATTTTGTCTGGATGAAGACCGAGAAGCGGGCAGCTATCGCTGGATTTCAGTTGAGGTTGATCGTATTTGTGTGGGGTATGTTAATCCTCCGGAATTGGAAATGGCCGACCAGCTGCATCGTTATGTTTTGGAAATCGCTACATATGCTCTGGGGGTTAGTAGTCTTGATATTGATGCCCTTGATGTTATGATGGGGATGGATTTTGATTATCAGGGTAATCACGATGAGATTTTTGCCCAGGCTTTGTTTGCCGATTCCCCTTTTGGTACCTTATTGGATTGGGATGGAACCAAGCCTTTGGGCTATGATCCTTCGATTCTGGTTTCGCTGGGTGATGATTGTCGCAGCCAGGCGAAGCTTTCTTTGGAATCACGCACGGGTGCTTATCAACTGCGTACCCGGAAATATAAAGAAGAAGAGCAATTGGGGATTTATCTTTCGATTAGACAGTATCCAGACCCTCTGGTAAAATTCTTGTCGATTGACTCTTATAATCGTCAGCGGCAAGTATGCGAAGAGCTGATGAATGATAAAATTATTCCTAATTTTGTTACGCCTATAAGTGAAACTATTGCCCAGCATAGGCATCAATAGCAAAAATCAGTATCGCTAATGCGATGAAATTTTTATCAGCATGGGCATAGCCCATCCTACCTACTAAATACGCACTTGTTTAATTAGGACTTGCTCAAAAACACAACAAATGGTTCTGTAAATATTTTTTTGTATGATTTTCATTGAACTGACATGGCAT
>JAEIOG010000101.1 GCA_016342495.1 Phycisphaerae bacterium | reverse complement strand
CTACAGTGTAACTCATATCCCGCTATTTTGAAATATTTAGTTTTAGCCCCACCTCATATGGGATGGCTGTGAAAACAATCCTTTATTATTTTTCAATCATTCCACTTTGTAGTGGAATTCGTAACGTCCATATATTATCTGCCAGTAAGGTTGAGGAATGCCATTTTCATTTTTATAAATCAAATCTACTTTAAGATCATTCTCTGAAATATCACTATCAATGAACTCAAATCGAGGCTCTTTAATAATTCTTGTCATTTTCTTTTTTACAGGTGTATTTGTCAAACCATACCCAGTCACCTCATTGTTATTTACAACGACAATACAATTATCATCATAAATTTTCTTACCATTAATTTCTCTAGTAAACACAAGCTTTTCACCCTCAATCCATTCGAACTCTCTTACATGCCCACCCTTTGTCTGTGGAATATAAGTTGAAACCATCATAAGACCCTTTGAGTCTAACTTATAATCCTGTGCTATGTCAATACCAATACCCTTCAGAATATCTCTTTCTTTTCCTTTTTTGATTTTCAATTTATGTTCAGGCAAGTCACCAGTATATAATCTTGAATAAATAATTTTGTTTTTACTTTTTTTATTTCTAAAATCATTATTACCCTTAACCATCGCAGGAACTGACAAAGTAGCTGGTGTCTCAGTTTTTTCGAATACATCAATAATCGATTCTGATCCATCAAAGACAATTGCATTGGCTATCTCTTCCTCTAAGCAATAATATTCCTCTGATACATTAGATCCCTCAGGGTTGACAACTTTCTGTTCATTATCAAGGTACCAATAATACCATATATCTAATGATTTATCATCCCGCGTCAACCCCTTCCCACTCAGTATACTTGGGCGTTGGACATAGTCAAACCGATTATTCTCCCTAACTAAAATCCCATATGGGTTCGCTTGCGAATCTCCTAATAACAAAGCTTGTTTATACGCCGTACAAACATCATATCCACTATGGAGATAATTGACAAATTGCCCAAAATCATTATTGTTGGCATATGGAAAATAGGGGACGGAAAATAGGGGACAGTCACCTATTTTAGAACAAATTAATAGGTGACTGTCCCCATTTATTCCGTCCCCATTTATTCCATTTATTCGCCATTTATTCGATGCTACTTCAATTCTGATTGATAGGGTTCGTTGGGGAATGACTGTTGGTGCTTTGACAGGTGGATACGCAGGAGGCAAAGGGAAAGAGGTTATGAATACCGCTAGAGGAGTAATGTGTGTTATAGGCTCTAAAATATTAGGAATTGCAAGGGCTTATAATAGCCAGGTAGGATGGGCAGCTACTTTGCCCATGCTGATTAAAATTTCATGAGCGAAGCGAATACATTTTAACATGGTAAATCAGGAACACTCATTTGATTTTTGGAGGTAGCTGTCATGACCAATTATCGCAGGTGATGTGGTGTCGGTGGGTTATTCTTTTTTACCGTGGTAACCCATCAATGGCAAAGGTTTCTAACCGATGTGGCCGCATCGAGGCATCTCAAAGCGATTCGCGATTGAAGAACGGGAGGCCGGATTCTGGCAAAGACGTTTCTGGGAGCATCGTATTGGTGATGAGGAGGATTTACAAAATCATGTCGATTATATCCATTTTAATCCGGTGCGGCACGGTTATGTCAAAGGCCCCGATGATTGGCCATATTCAACCATTGCCAAATATGGCGATTCCGGGTATATTGAACGCTTGCTGGGCGGCGATGTAGCCAAAGCATTAAGCTTGCCACAGGAATATGATTGAAAATAAGGAAGAAAAGCTATTTTAAACAGCATGGGCAGAGTAGCTGCCCATCCTACCTGGCTGTTATGATAATCCAATGGCTGCAATAAAAAACCTGAACAAGCTAAAAACGGTTTTTACAAAGTATTTACGTTTCTTTGGTTAAATTTGGGGTATAGTATATATAGAAGCTCATAGTTATAACAATGAGCGGATATTACTTTACTTTAACATTTTAGCGGAGAAATGCGATGCGTTGTATTGGAATGGTATCACTGGCGTTTTTAGGGGTTGTTGGGGTTTGTCTGGGTCAGGTAGCAATTGAAAGTAATTTGATTATGCCTCAATCAAGACGGGCGGTTTATATGCCCGGTAGCAATGGCAATCTAATCGAAATTACGGCAGTCAATGCTGAAATTGATATTTTTGACCAGATAGCCACGACAACGATTGTGGTTTCGGTAAAAAATAATACCAACAGGATTCAAGAATCACAGATGCTCCTGCCTGTACCAGAAGGTGCGGTAATTCGAGGTTTCAGTTTTGAAGGGCCCGGCGGAGAAATTACCGCTAAAATATTGCCCGCTGACAAAGCAAAGGTGATTTACAATAGCATTGTCTCAAAAATGAAAGATCCGGCCTTACTGGAATTCGCCGGTTATAACCTGATCAAATCCAGCGTATTTCCGATTGAACCCAATAAAACGCAGAAAGTGAAAATCATCTATGAATCTCTGCTGGAAAGCCGCACCGGTAGAGTCGATTATATCTTGCCTCGCAGTGAATCGTTGGAATATAATATCCCATGGAATTTTAAAGTTAAGATCCGCACATCCAAAGGCAATATAGCTACCGCTTACTCATCCGGGCATAATTTTGAACTGAAAAGGATTAAAAACAATGAAGTTTTACTGATAAGCAAGGAAACCACTGCTAAAGCCCCGGGAGCATTCCGTTTGAGCTATCTGCCTGAAGTAACTAATAATATGCAGCTAAAGGTTTCAGCAACAATCTACTGCTATCCAGACACAAGTGTCGGCGGCGGATATTTTATGGTATTAGCGGGGCTACCTGCCAAAAAAGTGGAAAATATCAAAAGAGAAGTTACTCTTGTCATAGACAAATCTGGCAGCATGAATGGTCAAAAAATCGAACAGGTTAAAAACGCAGCATTACAGATCATATCAGGCCTTGATGAAGGAGAAGCATTTAATATCATTGCCTATCAAAATACGGTAGAGATGCTTTCCAAACAGCCATTAATCAAAAATAAAGAGACCCAGCAGCGGGCCCGGGAGTTTATCAGCAATATCAAAGCCATTGGTGGAACCAATATTTATGACGCAATGACAACAGCCCTGGAGCAAAAGCCCATCGGTGATAATCGCCTGCCGGTTGTGTTATTCTTAACCGATGGCTTGCCAACAGTCGGCAATACCAGCGAAAAAGAAATAAGGGAACTGGTAACAAAAAATAATCCATATAAGCGAAGAGTGTTCACATTTGGTGTTGGTACTGATGTCAACAGCCCGCTGTTAAGCGGGATAGCCGACAAAAGCAGAGCCCGGTGCGATTTTGTCCTGCCCGATGAGAATATCGAAGTTAAAGTCGCCGACATGTTTAACAGTTTGAGCGGTCCGATACTTACTGAACCTAAGGTTCTGGTTGTTGATAACAAAGGTAATGGGGCAAATGAGTTGGTCAGTGACCTGCTGCCTGGCGACCTGCCAGATATGTACGAAAATGATCAGCTTGTTTTATTAGGCAGATACAGCGATAGTGACAAAGATTTGAATATTATTATCGAAGGGGATTATCAGGGAAAGAAAACCCGGACAACATTTAATTTTGATCGAAGTAAAGCAAATACCAAAAATTCATTTGTGCCAAGACTTTGGGCATCAAGGCAGATCGGCCAACTAACTGATGCCATCAGACAAATGGGCGCAGATGCATCAGTAACAGCTAATGACCCGAAAGTTAAGGAATTAATCGATGAGATTGTCAGGCTGAGCATTAAGTTTGGTATTATGACCGAATATACTTCATTTTTAGCTACCGAAGGCAATATGCCGGTAATGGCAATGGATGGCATGGGAATGGGCATGTCTGGAATGGGTATGGATTCTATCAGCAAGGAAGCAACTGAAAATTATCAGCGTCGTGCATTAAGTACGCGCAGCGGCGGCGGCGGCGGCGGCTATGGTGGGAAAAATTCCAGAAACAATAGCCAATATGGTTCAATTAATCAGGATAAAAATATTGCTCTGCAAAAAGGTCAAACAAAATTGAATTATGACAATCGTTATTATGACGCCAATATGAATCGAGTTTCAGTTTCGACGGTACAGCAGATTAATGATATGGCGTTTTATCGCAATGGAAATCGCTGGACAGATAGTTCGCTGGCAGCGACCGAAAAGAAAAATGATGATAAATTGAAAGTTGATGTCACTATCGAGTTTGGCAGCGATGAATATATGGAATTGATTGAGACCCTCACCAAAATGAATCGCCAGGGTGCACTTGCACTAAAAGGTGAGATTTTAATGAAAATTGGCGACAAGGTAATATTGGTTAAGGAAGCAAAATAAAATCAGGAAGCTTTGCAGTTATAAGATCAATATGATACACTATCTGAAAAGAGGCTCGGTAGCGTAGCTGGGCAAGCCATACAATACCATATGGAAAACCTCAGGTTATCGTAATTGATATGAATGCAAAGCCATACTTAAGAGAAATTGTCTTGAAACGGGATGAAGTGCCCGACTTTAACCGCTATCCATTTAATATTCCCGCGGTCAGCTGTCTGGACACTTTGAAATTTCATTCAGATGTAACTTTCCTTGTAGGTGAAAATGGAGTAGGTAAGTCAACTTTGATTGAAGCGATTGCATTATGCATGGGATTTAGTCCAGAAGGTGGTACAAAAAACGTTCTGCTTGAGACGGCTAAAACTACATCCGAATTACATAACTACATAAAAACTATTAAGAGTTTTGCCATGCCGCAGGATGCCTATTTCCTGCGAGCGGAAAGTTTTTTTAATGTCGCTTCCTATATGGACAAAGTCGGGTCAGGAGGCTATGGCGATGTCTCTCTTCATGAAAGATCGCATGGCGAAGCGTTCATGGCGACCTTGACCTTAAAGCTTAAGGGCAAGGGATTGTATCTATTTGATGAACCGGAAGCAGCTTTATCACCGACACGTCAGATGGCCGCCATATCCGCTATCCATCAGCTCGTCCAGAATGATTCCCAGTTTATCATTGCGACCCATTCCCCAATCCTGTTAGCTTATCCAAATGCTAAGATTTTATCACTTGATGAGACAGGGATCACGGAAATGGCTTATGAAGATACCGAGCATTATTCTATTACCAGACAGTTCCTGAACAACCATGAAAGGATGATTAGTTTACTTACAGAAGATAGAGACAATGATTAACTTCTCTATTGGGTAGATTCAGCTTCTTTGCCAGAGGAAATATTTATTTCCCGCTTTTATCTTCGCTATCAAACTGCTGGCCCAGGATATTTCCAATTCCATCCATTTTAATGGAATCCAGAATCGACCCGGCATTTATATCATCGGGAATAATATTATCCATAATCGAATTTAATTCGATAGGTTCAGCTTGCTCCCTGCCGATTAATATTTCAAGGATAACAGCAACCTTTTGGATTGGCTTTGGCGCAGAAACAGCTTTGTCATCCTGCTGATTTACTGCATCAGTTGAATCGACATCATTGGCAGACAATCCATTAGATTGTTCATTTTCCGGCTTAACAACAATCGGATCTGAACTCAAAATATTAATATCAAATAATGATGGATCAATAGTCATATCAAAGGCAGGGTTATTCCATTGCAATGGCCCTTGCAAAGGCGACTGCAGTCTGGGCGACGGTATCATTGCCAGCATTGTATATGCCTGGCGGGCATCATCGCCAGCAAAAGCTAACTCAACCGCTTCTTCAACCGAAACATTGCGAGCGATAAATTCCCCATCACCAAAAGGAGCTGGAACATAAACCGCAACACCCTTTTCATCTATTGTGCCAAAGCCTTTAAATACCTCCGCGAAAGTATCAGTATCGCACATAAATGAATATCGCAGTTTCTGCCCTGGCACTTCATCGGTGATTATATCTTCGACTTTAGCATAGGCAAAAATGCCATCAAGCTGTTGATTAAGCAACCAACGGTCTCTGGCCGTTTCAACATTAGTTTCTATCTGCAATCGCATTGTACTGAAAGGAATAGCTTCAGGTTGTTCAGTTGCAGTGAATTCTACCAGTTCAAGCAAAATAGGGTTAATTTCAGGTTTAACTGGGGATTTAACAATCGGTAAAGTTAATTCAGGGTCATTTTTCTCTGGTGGATCATTGGCAGCTATATCTTTCTCTTTTGGATCGAAATTGCCAGGCTTATCACTTAAAGCCTGGAAAACCATAAGGACTATCGCACCAACTAAAACCAATACCGCTGCGGCAGCGAAAAACTTACGGAAACGCAAATGAGTCTGCCCTGACGTTTCAGTTAATAATTCCGAACTGTCCAAAAGCTGGTCACGTTCGAGGTCGCGTAAAATATTTTCAGCTAATTCCTGCGGAGCTGCTTCAACTGGTATCCCGGAGATCATTCCAGCGGTAACTTTAATTTTTTCATAAAGCTCGCGAACTTCCGGATCATCAGAAATAATCTGTTCTATCTTGTCAGCTCGGCCCGAAGGCAACTCCCCATCAATATAAGCATTGATAGTTTGTTCGAGATCAAAATTGTATTTTTTTTCAGCCATAATTTTTCCACTTCAAAAGGCAAAGAATATCTCTTATTCAGCTAATAATTTTCTCAGTTGGCTTCTGGACCGGGCCAACTTGCTTTTGACTGTGCCAGCTGGAATTTCCAGAATCTTGGCTATTTCACTATAGCTCAACCCTTCAATATCACGCAAAATAACAACGGCACGGCCATGACCCTCTAATTGCTGCAAAGCTGCCAACGCACGGCCATAGTTTTCACGCAACATAACTTTGGTTTCGGGCCTATTATTGTCAACATGGCCCATAACAGCAAGCAGTTTGTCGGCCTGGGTATCCATGGAGCCATCAGTCTGGTCGATAGAAGCAAATTTAACTTTACTGCGCCTACTGCAATGGTTGATTGCAAGATTCATAGCGATGCGAAACAGCCAGGTATAAAAACTTGAGTTGCCGCGGAACTTTTTCAGACCCTGAATAGCCCGGAAGAAAGCATCCTGAGTCAGCTCCAGCGCATCATCATGATTGCCAACCATTCGCAAAATAGCATTATAAAGTCGATCCTGGTATTTTTCGATCAATTGACCAAAAGCGACCATATTGCCTTTGCGACAGCGAGCCAACAGCATGTCATCGTTGCCAATATCAAGCATTCTATTACTTTGACCGTCTAAAGTGGTTTCGGTTCCCGCAGATGGAGAATTTTTTATTTTTTTCATAGATTAAGCCTTGTCATACCGTCAAATCCATTTGAATCATAAGGCAAAACCTGACACAAAAGGCTATTATAGCTCAAAAAAAGAGAATTCAGCTTTTTTTGCCATATAATTGCGTCAGATGCTAAAAATAAGCCCTAAAATAAGGCAGAAAATTAATAGCTTGGCTATCAAATCATAAAAACCACTAAAAGTCAAGGAACTGTTGAGATTGGCAAGGAATAAATAAAAGTTAAAAACAACCCAATATACCTATTGTAGCCATATTAACAAAAGTGAGCTTTATAATAAAACCAATATAAATTGACCACAACAGCATACTAAGGTAGTATATAGGCAAAATTATGCTCATATAGTTATTTTATAAAATAATAATGAGCTAAATGCTCCAATTACAATTATTTTATCTATGGAAAGTAAAAATGAAGCAAAAGTATCAAACTTATGAAAATCCGCTAATCCAACGGTATTCTTCCGATGAAATGTCCCATATTTTCTCACCAGCATATAAATTTGGTAGCTGGCGCAGGCTCTGGCTGGCTCTGGCAAAATCCGAACAAAAGCTGGGCATAAAAATCAGCGACAAGCAACTAAAACAAATGGAAGCCAACCTCGATAATATCGATTTCGTCAAAGCCGCCGAATATGAAAAAAAATTCCGCCATGATGTGATGGCCCATGTCCATACCTTTGGCGATGTGGCTCCTGATGCGGCACCGATTATCCATTTAGGTGCTACCAGTGCGTTCGTGGGCGATAATACCGACCTGATCCAGATGCGGGCCGCCTTAGAATTAGTGCGATCAAGGCTGGTAAAAGTGATCGATTTACTGGCAAAATTCGCAAAAAAACACAAAAAAATGCCCACCTTGGGCTACACTCACTATCAGCCAGCCCAGCTTACTACCGTTGGCAAACGTGCCACCCTTTGGTGCTATGATTTTGTAACCGACCTGCAGGAAGTCCAGCATCGGCTCGAAACCATTGTTTTTCGTAGTTGCAAAGGCACCACCGGAACTCAGGCATCGTTTCTGGAATTGTTTGATGGCAACCACAGTAAAGTCAAAAGATTAGAAAAAATGGTAGCAAAGGAAATGGGCTTTGGTGAAATCTCGCCCGTTTCCGGCCAAACATATAACAGGAAGATCGATGCCAACATCACCGCTACCCTTGGTTGCATCGCTCAGTCGGCCCATAAATTCTGTAATGATATGAGACTGCTGGCAAATCTCAAACAAATGGAAGAACCCTTTGGCAAAAATCAGATTGGTTCATCGGCGATGGCTTACAAACGTAATCCGATGCGTTGCGAAAGAATGACTTCACTGGCACGTTATGTCATAAGCCTGACAACTTCGCCGGCAATGACCGCGGCAGAACAATGGTTTGAAAGAACACTGGACGATTCTGCTAATAAGCGTTTGTCGATCCCAGAAGCATTTTTGGCGATTGATTCGATTTTAGGGATTATGGCCAATGTCGTTGATGGTATGGTTGTCTACCCCAAAGTTATCGAAGCTGCGGTTAATGCTGAATTACCTTTTATGGCGACGGAAAATATCCTGATGGCCGCCGTGCAAGCCGGTGGCGACCGCCAGGTATTGCATGAATTAATTCGCCAACACAGCATGGACGCCGCCGCTGAGGTTAAAATGAAAGGCAAGCCAAACGATCTGATCGAACGCCTGCAAAAAGACCAGGCTTTCGCATCGGTCAACCTGAAGGATGTAATGCAAGCCAATAAATACATAGGCCGCAGCCCCGAACAGGTAGATGACTTCATTGAAGATGTGATCAAACCAACAATGAAGAAGTTCAGGAAATATGCTAAGGTAGCAGATGTGGAATTGAAGGTGTAAGAATTAAGTGAACAGTGAAAAACTAAAAGTTAAAAGTTGCGGTGTTCGCTTCGCTCACGTTTTAATTGTATGCGGGGTATTTTGTGGTTGAGACGGATTCACCATCGACCTGCTTTGCAGGTCAATGCCACCCCGTCGCATAAAAAACTGATTTTTATGCGTCATAAACAATATTCAAAACCAATAACATTCAAAAGGCATATAAAATGTATCTGAAAGACAGCCAAGGCAATAAAATAGAGCAGTTTGAATTGAACGACATTAAGCAAAGGCTTACAAGCCTGGACTACAAGACAGACATCTACATAAGCACGTTTGACGACAATGACAATATTGCAAGTGCAGTAAAAACTAAAAAGGGATTCCAGCTTGAATTCAGCCAACACCAGCCAACAATGGATTTTATTTGCACAGGCTCTAACCATTCTGCAGAAAAAGCCTTGCAAATGTTTGAAGCATTCATAAATAATGATGAAAGTTTCTGGGGACTGCCCTGGGAACCAGTCACATGCATACATCCTGACGAGAGAAAAAAAATTATTGTGTGGCTATTGGTAAATTTCATTCTATGGGTTGCCGTGATCATGTATAATGGCTTTTACTTTAACAACTATAAAGGTTCCGGTCTAACACCGGCAGAAATCGATAAAGTCCTTGAATACAGTGATGGACTTGACAGTCAGTATGGTGAAACCCCAACAAATTCTGAAATCAAAGCCATAGCAGAAAAAAAATATCTAATAAGTTGTATTACATACAGCTATGCTGGTATGCAAAACAAATTACATAAGGCAAAATGGATTACCAACACCGCTTCAGCTATACTTTTTTTTAACTGGCTAGCTATCGGCATTTTGCACTTGACTACATTAAGAGAAAAACCAAAAAAAATCACCTAACAATAAACTGATCAAAAAAACAACAAATATAAAAAGGATATTTCAATGCAGGATTATAAAGCAGAATTTATTGAATTTCTCGTAAGATGCGGCGTTTTGACTTTTGGCGATTTCACCACCAAAAGTGGCCGCAAAACCCCTTATTTTGTCAACACTGGCAATTACCGCATGGGAGCCCAACTGGGCAAACTCGGTGAATTTTACGCTCAGGCTATCACCGATAATGTTGGCAAGGATTTCGACAATCTCTATGGCCCGGCCTATAAAGGTATTCCGTTGGCTGTTACAACCTCAATCGCCCTGAGCAACAAATTCGACCATGACATTTCGGTAACCTATAACCGCAAAGAAGCCAAAGACCACGGCGAAGGCGGCAGTCTCATTGGCCACAAATATAAAGGCGATGAAAAAGTTGTCATTATTGAAGATGTTGTTACAGCTGGAACTTCTGTGCGGGAATCGATGGAGATTTTAGCGGCCAGCAATAAGCCTAATGTAACGGCATTGGTCGTTTCGGTAGATCGCATGGAAAGAGGAACAACCGATCTGTCTGCTATTGACCAGATTAAAAAAGATTTTGGCATTAATACCTTTGCGATTGTCACTGTGCTGGAAATCATAGAATATCTGCATAACCGCCCTGTCGATGGAAAAGTATTAATTGATGATGAGATGAAAAAGAATATGGAAGCCTATCTAGCCCAATATGGAGCAGCAAAATAAAATTAAACCTAACCCCCGACTCATGTTGGGGGTTAATTTTGGGAGATTGTAATGACTGCTAAAAGTAAACGAATAATATGGTTTAGCTTATTGACACTTGTAATCATCCTCCTGATTTCCGCTATACCGCTGAAAAGAACGGTTGACAAATGGAAAGTCAACAAACGCATAGCCGAACTGCGGGAATTGGGCTATCCGATGAGCTGCGAAGAACTGGCTGACCTTTATGAAAAGAATCGCCCAGAAGATAATGGTGCAGATTTGATTATTCAGGCGGCTGACGATAACGGTGGCTGGACAAATAAAAAACATCCAAAAGAAATTAATAAAAATTACGAACTGATCGACCCTGATAAAGAAAAACAAGAACAGGATTCTATTGCTAACGCTATGGGTATGCCTGGCATGGGTGGAATGGGCATGCCGGGTATGGATGGAATGGGAATGGGCATGGAAATGGGCATGACCGATGATGGCACCTACCCCGATGACTGGAAAACTAAAAATCTAAACCTGCTGCCCGTTCTTGGCGATATGCAAGAAGATTTCTATTTCATTGAATCCATGACAGACAGCCAGATAGCCCTTTGTCGCGAATTTATAAATGACAATAAAACCTGTTTTGACGCTTTAACAAAAGGCTTGAGCAAAGAATGCCTTTACGATGTTGACTACAACTTAGGTTTCGATTGTCTTTTGCCCCATCTGGCACAAATACGCCATTTATCTAAAAAGTTGCAAATCAAAACCATCACTGACGGTTATGACAATAATATTGACTTAGCTATCAACGACATTGAGCAAATGTACAAATTAGCTGACACCCTCAAGCACGACCAGATGATAATTGGGCACCTGGTAAATATTTCCATCCGCAGACTGACAAATGATACCGTAGGCCATATGCTTAGTATCTGCGACCCCAGCGATCTGCAATTAATCCAGCTCCAGAATATTATCAAAAAATCCTTAGAAAACCTGCCAACATTCCAGCAAGTAATGATTGGAGAACGGGCTTATGGACTGGATTTATGGGATATATCCATGGACGACATTGATAGCTTGATGGGCAGTTCAACACCAAAGGTCTTTGTAATTCTGTATCGCACCGTCTATATATACTCTGACAAATTACGATATATCAACATGATGCAGGAGGCTATCGACAGCGAAGGCAACGCCCAAAACCTTGATAAAATATGGAATAAATATATGGACTTCCCAAGATATAAGTCAATTAATACTCATTCAGTAGCACCGGCTTTTGCACCAGCTTACATCCTTTACCAACGCTGCTTACTTGAAAGCGAATATGCCATCACTGCCCTGGCAGTCGAACGCTATCGATTGGTTAACAGCAAGCTCCCTGAAACACTTCAAGAATTAGTAGATAAAGACTATATCACAAACATCCCGAAACAGCCGTGTAGCGATAAAGATTGTGGCTACACCATAAACTCATCAACCAGCTATGAAATCTATCACTTCGGCGATAATAAAAAAGATGATGGTGGGGTTTATGATAGTAAAGATAGAAACAAATCTGACGATCTGGGTATAAGGGTAAAACGTTAAATGAACACTATAGCTAAAAAAAAGAGCTGTAAACGGATTCTATGGTTTAGCTTATCGGCCATTCTAGTCCTCCTCCTGATTTCCGCTATACCGCTTAAAAGAACTCTGGATAAAAGAAAAGTCAACAAACGCATAGCCGAATTACGGGAATTGGGTTACCCGATGAGTGCAAAAGAAGTAAATGATGCTTACCAGGCATTGATGCCAATAGACAACGGGGCTCATCTAATTTTAGCCGCTGCTGAAATTGATGATGGATGGAAAGACAAAAACCACCCACGCCACTTGGATAGTCATTATAATATTATAAATCCCCCAAAAGAAGATGACACTAAAACTGATGCTTTCCTGAAAATGGAGGGTATGGCAGAGCTAAAGATGGCTTTAGATGCCTTTGGAGATAGTAGTACATATCCAGACGACTGGAAAATTCAAAACTTCAAACTGTTGCCTTATATTGGAGACATGGGCGACGACTACTTTGTCAAACATGACTTGAGTAAAGAACAATTGAAATTTTGCAGGGATTATATCAAAGAAAATACCGAATGTTTTGAACTTTTATCCAAAGGTTTAGCTAAGAAATGTTTCTATGAGGTTGATTATAGCCAAGGGTATTTCACCGAAGAAACATTTTTGGCCCCTATCCGAAAATTATCTAAAAAGTTAACGCTCAAAGTACTCGTGGAAAGCTATAACAACAATATTGATTTGGCCATAAATGATATCGATAATATTTTCAAACTAGCTCAAACACTCAACCATCAACCAACGCTTATCGGACAATGCGTCCGCAACGCTATTGGAAGGCTTGGTTGTACAAGCGTTGAAAATTTAATTAATATTTGTGAACCAAATGATATCCAGCTGAACAAATTGCAGAATATTCTTTCAGACACATCTAACGATATTCCAAACATAAATGTAGCTTTAAATGGAGAACGAGCTTGTGGATTGGATGCGATGAATGATAAACAATTAATACATAAATGGCATGATGGGGCAAATTGGAAACTTTCTGTATATCAAGCTTTATATATGTATAATGACCAGATCAGGTACATTAATGCATTTCAACAATTAGTTGAAGATAATTCATTAGATGGATTTGACTATTTAAACAATTTACCCAGAATAAAAACAATATACTCAGGTCTGATTACCCCTGCATTAGGTAGAGCTTTTGTACTTCGGGCTAGATGTGAAACCATGACAGAATATGCCATCACTGCTCTGGCAGTCGAACGCTATCGCTTAGCCAACAGCAAATTGCCAGAAACGCTTCAAGAATTAGTAGACAATAACTACATTACCAATATCCCCAAACAACCATGTAGCGATAAAGATTGTGGCTACACCATAAACTCATCAACCAGCTATGAAATCTATCACTTCGGCGATAATAAAAAAGATGATGGTGGAATTTATGATTATAAAGATAGAAATAATCCCGACGACCAGGGTATAAGGATAAAACGTTAAATGAATACCTACAGCTTAATAATTCGTAATATAATTTACCATCGTTGGCGTTGCATTGCTTTATGGGCGACGGCGATTGTAAGTATGGCCGTCATTGTCGGGGCTATGCTCGTTGGCGATACTGTAAAGGCTACCCTGGCCCAGATGGCTGATATGCGTCTCGGGAACATTGAATATGCTTTAATCGGTGGCGAAAAAACTTTCACCGTTAGCTTAGCCGACAAACTTAATGGTAAAGACGGCCTGTACAGCAGTGTGCTGATGACCGATGGCTATTGTGAAACCGACAGCCAAAGCGGCCAGATCAAATTATTGGGCATAGATGATAAATTTTTATCTTTAGGCGATGACACCTCTATTAAGCTCAATGATGATGAAGCGGTAATTAATGTCAAGCTGGCCGACAAACTGAAAATCAAAATCGGCGATGACATATTTTTAAGGGTAAACCGCCCTGCCGCGATGTCAATGGAATCGCCTTTTGCCATCGGCCCGGAAAGTAAGCTCTCGGATTGGACAGTTGGCTTTCGTATTACCGTTAAAGACATATTAACCGCCCAACAGTTTGGTAATTTCCAGCTTAGCAATAATCAGATCACCCCCAATAATATCATGGTCAACCTGAATTTTCTGCAAGAACAGTTAGAATTACCCGATAGATGCAACTTAATTGTAACTGACAGTAAAACCGATCATAGCGATTTTATCCAGCAGAATTTATCCCTTGCCGATATGGGCTTAAACCTTAAAGAGCTAACCAGCGGCCAACGGCAAATCAAATCCGATGGTATTTTCATCGACAACAGCATCATTGATGCTATCGACCAAAGCAAAATCGAATATGAAACCGCATTAACTTATCTAGTCAATTCATTAACCGTTGGCGATAAAACCTGCCCATATTCAATGGTAAGCGGAATAAATAAATATGACATTAATGACCAGCAAATGGTAATTAATCGCTGGCTGGCCGACGACCTGCAAGCCAACGTTGGCGATAAAATTACAATTAAATATTATGTTATCGATGATTCAAGAAAACTAAAAGTTCAATCCGCTGATTTCAAAATTGCTAAAATCATCGAAATGCAAGGCGACGCCATCGACAGCGATCTCATGCCCGATTTCAAAGGCTTCCAAACGGATAATTGCACCGACTGGGACCCCGGCGTCACTATCGACATGGGCGATATTCGCGAAAAAGATGAAAAATACTGGGATAATTATCGCGGAACCCCCAAAGCATTCATTACCTTAAAAGCCGCCCAGACAATCTGGGCCAATCGATTCGGAACCATTACAACCATAAGATTCAATGACCAGATCGATGCAAAGCAACTGGAAGCCATGCTAGTCGATACGCAAAAAACTTTCAAACTTACCCCAGTCAAAAAACTAGCCAACAATGCCGTCAATAATTCTATGGACTTTGGTGGCCTTTTTATTGGCCTCAGCATGTTCGTCATTTTCGCCGCTATGCTATTGACCAATATCGTATTTACCCTTAATGCCGACAAAAGACATCAGGAATTTGGTCTGCTCTGGTCGATGGGCTTTGCCACCGCCCAGGTACGCGCGATTATACTATTGGAAGTCTTCATTATTATTCTGCTGGCCATGCCCTTTGGTATTGTTGGCGGGATTTTATACACAAAAACAATGCTCACCGGCCTGCAAGGTCAATGGGCTACGGCAACCGGCGGCATTGACCTTGAACTGGCGATTAATTTCTCAACAATTATGACCGCCCTGGCAATCAGCATTATCTGCCTGCTACTTGCGGTTTGGCGAAAAATTAATAAAATTGCCAAACAGCAACTAAAAGAAACGATTGATGCCACCAACAGCACCAGTAAAAACCTTAAAAGAAAAAGAATTGCTCTTATACTTACCGGAATCGGGATAATTATTATTGGCCTGTTAGCTTGCCTTAAAGCCAGTCCAATGATTTATATGGCCACTGCCGGGGCCTGGCTGCTAACCTTAACATCGCTGACAGCTTTATTATTCATCCCCAGATCAAAAATTAAATTAAGCCAGACAATCTTCCAATTATCGCTCCGTAATAGCCAAATTCAGGTTGGCAGATCAATTTCCCTGATTATCATGCTGGCCATTGCCGTCTTTATGGTAATCGCCGTCGGTGCCTATCGTTTAACAGTGCCAAAAGATATCGCCAATCGCCAAAGCGGAACCGGTGGCTTTGCCTATATCGGCCAGACCTCTATTCCAATTTATCATGACCTCAACAGTCCCGAAGCAAAAAAAGTCTATGGATTTGAAAGTAAATTAAACGACATCGTTATGATGCGAGTCAAACCCGGCGATATGGCCGACTGCCTGAATCTCAATCGTCCCCAGCGGCCCATGATTTTAGCAGTTCAACCCGAACAATTAGCCAAACGCAGCGCCTTTGAATTTGTCGATAAGAAACAAAACTGGACTCTTATTCAAGCCGGTGATGACTATACAATACCCGCTATCGCCGACTATGGCACATTAATGTGGGCTCTGGGCAAAAAAGTTGGCGATACAATTACCGTAACCGATGACAATGGCGATACTATAAAAATTGAATTTGTCGGGGCACTGAAAGGCTCTACACTACAAGGGGCAATCATCATTGCCCAGGATCAATTCCTAAAACATTTCAGCAATATCGCTGGCTTTAATATGCTGCTGATCGATGCCAGTAGCCAACAGGAAAAAACCAAAGCAAAACTGCAGGCATCCCTTTTGGAACTGGGCCTCAATATCACCGACAGCAAAACCAGATTAACTGAGCTGCTGGCAGTAGAAAACACCTATCGGGCAATATTCCAGCTTTTAAGCACACTTGGCATATTACTGGGTGGCCTGGGCCTGGCGATTCTGACAATTTGCAATGTCATCGACCGAAAAAGACAATTATTAATCATGCGAGCCTGTGGCTTCAATAAGCCTCAACTGCGGATAATGTTAATAACTGAGCTTGGTACAATAATCATCGCTGGCATAGCCATTGGCCTGATCTCTGGACTCATAGCCATTTTGCCCGGCCAACCCCACCAGATGGCCATGGACAGCTTCAAAGACAGCCTCATTACCGTCTCGGCGATAATGGCCAATTGTCTGTTTTGGGTCATACTGGCAAGCTTTATCGCACCAATGAAATTACAAGGCCAGCAATTACAATCTTAACGATGAAGCGGCCAGAAACAAATCATCTCGAACCAAAAGTTATGACATATTACAAAGTTTGCCTTGCAAATGTTAGACTTCTTATTTACAATTAGAGGATAAACCTGTAATTTGAATCAAAAATAAAGGAAACAGCATGAATTTTTCACATCAAAAACAAAAGAATTTCAATTTTTCCCTTTGGGCTATATTGGCGGGGCTACTGATTAGTTCTTCCATGTCACAGGCCAGCCAGCCAGACCCGGCAAGCTATGTTGATCCGCGTATCGGCAATATTGCTCCATTTTTGGTGCCAACATATCCGACTTATCAACAGCCCAATCAGATGCTCCGCATGCATCCGATTCGTCCAGATTATAAATCTGACCAATATGATTATTTTCCGCTTCAAATCTTGAGCCATCGTAAAGAACGCGTACTGGAAATGCGAGTTTCTCGCGGTAGCGTCAATTCTTCGAGCTGGAAACAAAAAATGGTTTATGACCATGATTTGGAAGTGGTACATCCCTGGCTCTTTGAAACTTTTCTGATCGAAGATGATATTACAATCGGGTTTACCCCTGGCAAAAAGGCGGCTATTTATCGTTATAATTTCCCTTCAGATGACCAAAAATATATTTTGATTGCAGGATCAAACAAAATGACCGCTAAGCTGGCCGGTGCTAATGCCTTGAACATCACAGAACAATTTACCCAAACAGTCAGGAATCCCGATCCAAAACGCGTTGCTGTAAATATCTGGTGTTATGCCGAAATTACCGATATTCAAGGCAAACCGGCAGCTGGAATGGAAATCAAGATTGATAGAAACAGGGTCAGCATCGAATTTGATAAAAATGCTCCTGAAACTGTTTTACTTAAATATGCTATTTCTTATATCAGTAAGGATCAGGCTAAAAGAAATTTCGATACCGAACTGACCAGTCAGAGCTTTGATGGATTAGCAGCAACAGCTAAAACGGCCTGGGATATTCAGCTCAATAAAATCAAGGTCAAAGGCGGCACCGATGCTCAGAAGCGTACATTCTACACAGCATTGTATCGCACACATGAGCGTATGGTTGATATTACCGAAGATGACAAATATTATAGCGGCTATGACCAGAAAGTTCACAAAGCAAACCGACCTTTCTATATAGATGACTGGGTATGGGACACCTATCGGGCCCAACACCCGCTAAGGACCATTTTAGCCCCAGAACAGGCTCAGGACATGCTGCAGTCTTATGTAGAAATGTACAAACAGAGCGGGGCAATGCCGACGTTTCCCCTGATTTCAGGAAACCATTCCTGCATGAGCTGTTATCACTCATCGGTAATTTTTCTGGATGCCTATCGCAAAGGACTTACAAATTTCGATATTGAAAAGGCTTATGAAGGCGTACGCAAAAATTTAACCCAAGGGACCTGGATACCATGGCGTCAGGGGGCAAAAGCAACGCCATTGGATAAACGTGTGGAAGAACTCGGTTTTATGCCAGCATTGCATCCAGGCCAGAAAGAGACAGAGCCACTGGTCGATGGCTTTGAAAAGCGACAGGCGGTGGCTATTTCATTAGGTCGCAGTTTAGATAACTGGGCCATTTCCCAATGGGCAAAGGAACTGGGCAAAAGCGCTGATCAGGCAAAGTTTGCCGCCATTTCCGATCAATATAAATTGCTCTGGAGCGATAAGGAAAAATTGTTCATGCCTAAAGATGATAAAGGCCAGTGGATCAATATCAATCCGAAAATCGATGGCGGAAAAGGCTTTCGCGATTATTATGATGAGAACAATGGCTGGACTTTTGCCTGGAACGTTGCCCACGATATTCCAGGACTGATAGAATTAATTGGTGGAAAAGACCAGACCATTAAAAGACTCGACCAGTTATTCCGCGAATCGCTCGGTATGTCATCGATTGCATTCCACCTCGAAGGCCCGGATTCAACTGGCATGGTTGGCCAGTTCTCCATGGGTAATGAACCTTCTTTCCACATCCCCTATATTTATAACTATTGTGGGGCCCCCTGGAAAACTCAACAGCGTACCCGCTTTTTGCTGGACGTCTGGTTTAAGGATAATGTATTTGGTATCCCTGGCGATGAAGATGGTGGCGGCATGTCAGCCTGGGTTGTCTTTACGGCGATGGGCTTCTATCCGGTAACCCCAGGTGAACCGGTTTATGCTATCACCAGTCCGGTCTTTACCGAAGTAACAATTGATGTCCAGGGTGGCCAGTTCAAAGTCAGCGCTCCGGCATCCAGCAAGGTCAACAAATACATCCAAAAAGCATATCTCAATGGCAAACCACTTGAAAGCCCATTTATCACCCATGCCCAGATAATCGCCGGGGGCACACTATCACTTGAATTGGGACCAAAACCAAATAAGCAATGGGCAGCAGAAAGCATTTATCCCTTTAAGTAAGCGTCCCGAAGACTAAAAAACTATCTTACCCAAAATCATATTAAACGTTGGCAAGTAATAGATATTTGCCAACGTTATGATTCTTCCGCCCTGCCAGGGCAGGTAAACAAATATCCTCACTTCATTACGCCCTGCAAGGGCAAGATAATCATATCAACCAAATGATTGGGGGGGGGCAATAAGCCCAACAAATCCACATTTATCCGCATCATCTGCGTTCTATGAATTTAACACATTAGTTTCAATGATAGCCAGGTAGGATGGGCAGCTAATCTGCCCATGCGGTTTAAAATTGCTTGAGCGAAAGCGAATACTTTTTTATACTTTTTAGCACAGCCATCCCATATGAGGTGGGGCTAAAACTAAATATTTCAAAATAGCGGGATATGAGTTACACTGTAGTTAC
>JAEIOG010000100.1 GCA_016342495.1 Phycisphaerae bacterium | reverse complement strand
GATATACAGATTGAATCTGCAAGTAAAAATCTAAAGCTTTTGCATGTTGACCTTTATTAGCCCATTGCTTAGCTATACGCCAAATAGCTTCGCTAGCCTGATCCTGATCTTCAATATCAGCAAATAACTCTGCAATCACTGCTTCAGCTTTAGCATCCTGGATCTGCCTGATATAGAGAACACCCAAATCACGACGAGCCTGACAGTCATATTTAACTTCAGGTTTGGTGGCTATATAATCAAGATATATTTTTTCTGCACCTACATAATCTTTAGCTGCAACCAATGCAGATGCATTAACAAGAGCCTCGGGTATTTCATCAGAGACATTTTGCCCAAACAAAAATGTCGATGAAAACAATAAAGCAATTACCGAAATAAGCGTAAAAACTCTCCATAATCTTGCCATAACAAAAACTCCTAAATATATAATGTTCTTTTAACTTCCATCATTTTGGTGTGCAATTTCATGCACGCTACTTTCTTCCTAAATAAAAACCAATCAGTATTTCTACTATTCTTTCATAATTAATTTCCTGGTTTTGTATAAAACTCTCAAATTCCTATTCTTCCTCCCGACCTGTAAGGTGCAGGTTTTTCGAAAACGTTAACGATAAAATAATTTTTTTTTCATTAATTATGAATATTTCTAAAAAATGCCAGAAAACCCTGTTTTTTACCTTAAAAACAGCATGGAATTAAATTTAACGAAGTGATTTTATTTTTTAAACAAAAGTTCTGGAGTAAAATATCTCAAATCATGAACTGTCACATTCAGTATAAATACTTAAAAAGCCGTCACAACACCACCTGTAAATGGTAAGCCCAATCGTCATCGATAACAACCAAAACTAAAATTTGGTTCTGATAATCAAATTTAACTTTGGCCATACATCAAACTTTTGTATAATACGATTGTCAACTAATTTTAGAAAAATGAGAAAATAATAGATTTTTTCGTTAACCTTTTTCTTTAAGATGCACTTATATTAGTAGGAAGCTTTACTTGAGCGCAGACGAATACAAAAAACTATTAATCGAATCTCGAAATGGGAATCATGCCAGCCGAGATGCCCTTGCGATAAAAATCCAGGATGAAATTCGACCTTTTTTTTATCGTATACTGCATGACAAACAGTTAGCTGACGACCTGACACAAGAAACTATACTTAAAACTTTAGAGAAACTAAACGACATTAAAGACCCTCTGGCATTTAAAGCTTGGTTATTTCGAACGGCTCGAGGCAGGATGCAAATGCATTATCGAAAAGAACAAAAATTTCATATATCACAAACAGATAAACTAGATGAAATTGAATGCTACAGAAGCAAGACATCAATAAATAATCTGGTTGAAAAGGAGCTTTACCAAACAGCTAAAAATTCAATGCTTTCCCTTGATCCAATTAATCATGAAATTATAGTTATGAGACTCTATCATGACTTTTCATATAATGAAATGGGAAAAGTCATGGGTTGCTCATCGCTGTCTGCCCGGGTTCGATTTCATAACGCTAAATCATTTCTGAAAAAACAGCTTGCATCCAGCGGATTTAAAGGCATGTTGCTGCCTGCTTTAATGATCTATGGCGATTGGACAGCCAAAGCATCCTCTCAGGAGCCTGGACCCGTTGTAACCAGTCAGTTATTGAAATCTTCACCTGTTCTCTTAGCCTTAGGAGCAGCAGTTCCGCTATTAACAATCGCTGTTGTTACTATTATGCTATTTGCTCCAGCAGGAGCTATTATCGATAAAATTTCAGGGTATTTCACAGGAATGGAAATTAATAATCAAATAACAACGCCAAGTGGCCTGGAAGTCGTCCAATATAATCAATCCGAACTTACTGTAAATAACAAATATACTAATCTAAATGATATTGAGAACATGGATAAATTCCTGGCAGCTAAAAACTATGATGTTCTAAATATCGCTATTAAGCCGGGAGAAAGTATAGTTTTCAGTTTTCCAGGTATTATTACCAATGGCCCCGGTGACGACATATTCGTCTCAGAACTGGGACCAGATGGAGAAGCTGTCGAAGTATATTTATGTGATGATGCTGACAATGAAATATATCTGGGTCTGGCTGAATCTTCCCAGGCCCCAAAAATCAAGAACGAAACAATACTTGATTATCCCACTACTTGTAAATTTGACATTTCTGAATACACACTAAAATTTGAACCTACTAAAATCAAACTGGTCGGGCCAAGTGATGGCAAGTGGAAAAATGCATTTGAACTGCATCAACTAAATGCCAGAGTTAAAATGCAGGAAGTAAACTGATTGATGAATAGAAAAGGTTTTACTTTAATTGAACTACTTACAGTTATTGCTATAATCACTATTCTGGTTGCAATTCTGTTACCAGCGTTAAATCATGCCAGATATCTTGGACAAAATACTACTGACATAAACAATCTAAGACAATTAGGGTTAGCTGCCTGGAGCTGGGCTGATGAACATAATGGCTATGCATTACCGCCAACCTGGTATGCTGATAGAGATCTGGCTAAAATAACTAATGTCAGCCTATTTAAGCCATACTGCCCAAGCACTAAATTTGAGCAACAGCAATATAATAGCATTTATTCCTGCCCGTTAGCAAAAAAGATTAAATTTTATGGAACCAATCTTCCCGAGATCATCTCTTATGGTATCAATGGCAATCTGACAGAAAATAATTTACTTGATATTGATCGTCATCAAAGACAGGGAGAGCCCCTCTGGGGTATGACAGGAAAAGTCAAAATGGACTCGATAAAGCAACCTGCCACCACAAATCTCTTTATGTGTCATGAAAAATGGATTGTCTTAGAAGATTTTAATTTCAACCCTTGTATTGCCCCATCATCGCTAACTGACCCGACAATCTCTCGCTGGCACAAAATTCCTGCCAATAAACCCTACGGCACTGCAAACATATCCTGGGCTGATGGCCATGTTTCAAAAGAACCCGACGATTTCGCTAGCCGCTGGCAATACTACCTCAGTATCGACAAACACTAATCTGTGTAAAGTGATACAATCAATTAGTACCCAGAAGAAATCACATTCTTCTCATATTATCAAATCCATTACTATAAATACCCAAAAGTCTATTCCGGTAAATACCTAAAAAACAAAATCTCCCTTGAAGTATTTACCTCTACCAAAATAACCTTTCATGTCTGGCTTACTATCTATCAGTATATCCGAATTGATATCATATTTACTTCACAACCAGATATCTTCCATCAAAGAAATTCATTAGTATACATTTCTCCAAAACAAATAATTCAAAAAAATTGCAATTATTCTGTTAACATTTTCCCAAAAGTTGCACCTGTACATTTTAGGAGGCAATAAATTATTTTATTGTTTGTCTGAAACGCCTTGGCCATTGCCTAATAACTATAACAAGTTTCAAAACGTACTCAAATGAACACCGCAAAATGTCGCAACAAGGAGGTGATCTAAATGTAGAAAAAAACAATCTGTTCATAGTTGTGCGATTATATTTAATCGACACAAACAAACTACAAATAGCAATATCATCTCTGTGCCAAAGTTAATAACAGTTTTAACTTCCACTTAAATTATTGCTCATCCAAAAAGTTATTAATTAATCAATTTTATTACAGGAGATAGGAAAATGAAATGTCTAATACAGATATTATGCGCGCTGATTTTAAGTCTACTAACATCAATCACACATGCCGATTACCCCGAAGTCCCTTTTGATTCCAATAGTTCTTTCTTAGTATATCAAGGCTATGATGATGATATTGTTTCAGCAATGGATTATTATGGGCTGACATATACACTTCGTACAAATGACCCCAACAATGGCGTAACTGCCCAGGACTTAGCTAATCATGATATTTTAATCGTAGGATGGAACACCGGAATTCTATCGGAAATGTCAGGTATTAGCTCCACCACTATTGAAGCAGGTATAACCGGACGGGTTGTACTCACCGGTCATGATGCTGATGCACATGTTACATATAGTCCAAATGCAGGCAATGAATTCTTCTTACAAACAATCAAATACTGTCTTGATGGCCCCGGTATTGGCATGGTTGTATTCGCTGATGAGGGAGGTAGTTATCAATGGCTACCTGAATCCTGGGATATCCAATCTGTCAGCACTGAAACTGAATATATCACAGATATAACAGAAGCTGGTCAAATCAGCGGTATTTACAACAATCTCACACCTGCATTACTTTCTAATTGGGTCATATCTAACCATAATTATTTCACGCAATGGAGTAATAGTTTTACGCCTTATGAATTAGGCGGAAACAGTATAAATGATAATGATGTCATAACCCTTGGCACACCCATAAATGCAAATGGATTTGTATTTAATATTACCGATGATACTGACCCCAATTACCCGGTCTCACCTGGGGATTCATTTACATATACTATCAATTGGGAAAACACTTCGGGATTAACATTCAGTGCAATGATAATCATGGACTATTTACCAGAAGGTGTATATTATGAAGGTGGCGATACCACAAATTATGATTTTTTCAATAATACCTACAGATCAATTTTAGGTCAGGTTTTACCCAATGCCAGCGGTACAATTCAAATCCCTGTCTTTGTCTATAATAATGCCAGGCCTCTGGAATATCAACAAAATACCGCTGTTTTATTTGATGGACTAACAACTCTAATGACAATCCATCAAAGCATCCCAACTGCTGACTGGGATGATATAGCTGCTCTTGAATATGTTTCAGGGGTGATATATGTTGATCAACAAGCAACTAATGGATTTAATACCGGTACATGCTGGAAACATGCCTATACCGACCTTCAAGATGGCCTGTGGCGAGCTAAAAATCGCTTAACTGCTGACCCCAATGATATTGCTGAAATATGGGTAGCAAAAGGCAATTACAGCCCAGGTGAAAATTCAGCCGACACCTTTGATATCCCCTCTGGTTGCGAGATCTATGGTGGCTTTACCGGTAAAGAAACCGCATGTAGCCAGCGTTGTTGTGATAAGAATAAAGTTTATCTGGATGGTAATAATATTAATGAAAACACTATAAACTTTACTGATGCAGATAACACAACAATATTTGATGGCTTTGATATCACCGGAGCTGACCAGTTTGCAATTGATATTAATAACAGCTCTCCAATAATAAGCCATTGCATAGTTCAGAGTAATAATGCCGGTATCAATATCGATAACAACAGCTCTCCAACACTAATCAATAATGTAATTGCCATTAATGATCAAACAGGCATAAGTTTTGATGTAGCTAACAGTAATGCTTCAGTTCGCAATAACACAATAGCATATAACTCTGTTGGCATATCAGCTAATAGCGGCTCGGCTGCAATTAGCAATAATATCATCTGGTATAATGCCAGTCAGCAGGTTTCAGCTTCTTGCACATACACATATTGCTGTGTACAAGACCCCAATGACCCAACTGGTGACACCTGGCCCGATACCAATCACAACATCACCGCTATTCCAGTATTTCTGGCTAATTATGACAATATCGACCCTGGAAGCTTCAATTACCATATTGATTTGGATTTATCACCATGTATAGATTTAGGTAATAATACAAATATTGCAATTAATGAAGTAGATATCGATGGCCATGACAGAATATATGATTCAGTTGTTGATATGGGGGCAGATGAAGCAACCTGCAATGATTATGCCAATACAGTCGACTTTGATAATGATGTCGTAGTTAATCTAAAGGATTTTGCCTTGCTAAGCAAAGCATGGCTAAGCATAAGTCCCCAAACCGCTATTGACCCAGATGATGCCATCAACTGGGACCAGCGGTGTGACCTTAATGTTGATGACTATATCGATATCGCTGATTTAGCATTATTCTTAGATGAATGGCTATGGCAGGCATGTTACAATATTGAAGCTACTGCAATAACACAAGAAAGTATGGCTTTTAGTTCCATGTCAACAACAGTAGCTGAAACAGCTGTTCTAGAGCCAAGTCTGGAAGAAAAATACATCCAGCTGGCAGATGCTATTAATTGGCTGCCGCAGCTGTGGGAAAATAGCGAAGAACCAATTAGCCAGGATCAGTTGCAAATCCTCTATGATTTTGAGGATGAATTGAATAAACAACTTGAGGATATAGCAGACCAACTCAACATTAAAAGTAATAATCGAAAATAGGTCTATAAATATGGTTTCTGGCTCAACGGATGCCCGGCACAATATTATTGATTTGTGAATTCAGGCAATATACATCCGGGTAAATATGAAGCAAAAACCATAAGATAAATAATTTTCCTACTGAGCTCGCTGGCCATTGAAGTCAGCGGGCTTTTCTCATTACATCACAACAAAACAATAACCTAAGTCATTGATAACAAATAACTTAAGGAAATATTATTGACTAAAGTATTCTCTGCACAAAATACCAAATAATTCTCGCGATCCAATAAAATTTAATAATTTTCAATTAATCTAAAAAAAATATTATTTTGTCGTTAACGTTTTCCCAAAAGCTGCACCTAATAAAACATGGCAGTTATTGTTTTTATTTAACTGCAATATAAAGATGCAAAATAATACGTATAAGGATTAACTTGAATAAAACTATAAAATCCCCGCTTAATAAGATTAAAGCGACGAGATACCCCTGGATATTACTGGGCGTATTTATGGAAAATAACATGACATCTGTAGTAGTAGTTTTACAGATATAGATGAAATAAGATTAAGTTTGGCTTTCTGGGGATTGAGTCTTCTGGCTTCTTTGAGGAAACCTTAATGTAAAAAAATACTTTTTCGTCTTGGCCGACACACTAGCTTTAAATTTAAAACAAAGCATTTATGAGAAATTGAAAGGTTGATATGAAATATACAACAGTGGTATTGTCATTTATAGTCGTTTTCATTCTAGTTTTTGTGCTGGGCGGATTATTTTTAATGCCGCATATTCTCTCAACTCCGGATAGAACTATTACCGCACTTGAAAATGAATTCTGGACGAGAAACTGGGCCGGAGCAGTTTTGGGCCTGATATTAGGCGGATTGTCGACGTGGTCGGCGATGAAAAAGAAACCTGAATCAGCCGAAGCCAGCAAATAAGCCTACCAGATATGTTCGCACCGGATAATATAAAAAAACTATATTAATTATGAACTTATATATAAATAGAAGATTAGAAAATTTAAGGAAAAATAATGGCAAATGAAACAAATCAATACGAGCGTGGTTCTGAATGGCGACAATGGGATCTTCATATCCATAGCCCTGCATCGTTTCATTGGACTGGTCAAAGTTTTGACCCAGACCCAAATTCTCTCACAAATAAAACTCTAGTTGATGAAATGATTAATGCATTGAATGCAGCCGAACCAGCAGTTTTTGCACTAATGGACTATTGGACATTTGATGGTTGGTTTGCATTGAAAAGACGTTTAGCTGAGCCCGATTCGCCCAAACTCACTAAGACCGTTTTCCCAGGAATTGAGCTGAGATTGGTAGCGCCCATGACAGGTCGTTTAAATGCCCATGTAATTTTTTCAAATACAATAGAAGATCAAATGCTTCACGATTTCAAATCTGGGTTAACAATCGAATTAATTGATCGCCCCTTATCAGTTGATGCTTTAATAGCACTTGCTCGCATGGTAGGTAAAGATAAACTAGAAATCCATGGATTTAATAAAGTAATTGTTGATTCAGATAGAAAGATAGCCCTGATCGCTGGGGCAACGATTGCTGAAATCAATTGCGAAAGCTACAAAGACGCTATTGCCAAGGTCCCTGATGGCCTTGCGATTGGATTTATGCCATATGATACGAGCGATGGTCTAGCGGAGGTTAAATGGCAAGTTCATTATGCCTATTATTTAGGGTTATTTAAGTCTTCTCCAATTTTTGAAACCCGTAAATTAGATACTTGGAATGCTTTTGTAGGACATAAAACTAATGAGAATTCCAGATGGATTGATAAATTTCAGCTTGCATTAGATAATATCCCAAGGTTAGCTGTATCTGGTAGTGATGCACATTGTTTTACCGGAAGCAAAGGTAATAATGATAATCGTGGGTATGGAGACTTTCCATCTGGGAAAGTTACGTGGATAAAAGCAGACCCAACCTTTCTCGGACTGCAACAAGCAATTATGGAACCTAAAAAAAGATCATTTATTGGTGAATGCCCACCTAAGTTATACGAAATAAGGCAAAATAAAACCTATTTTATAGACTCTGTTACTGCTCAGAAAAAAGATGATGCGCCAAGTCATATACATGATTGGCTAGATAATTGTAATTTATTATTGAGCCCTGATCTGATAGCCATCATTGGAAATAAAGGCAGTGGAAAAAGTGCCCTTGCGGATATCATCGCATTACTTGGAAACTCTAAACAGAATGCTCACTTTTCTTTTCTTAAAAAAGATCGCTTCAGGGGTAAGACCGGAGACCCGGCAAGGTATTTTGATGGCACACTGACTTGGCATAATGCTGATAAAGAACGAAGAAATCTTAATGAAGATCCCCCAGCAGAGAAATCTGAACTGGTTAGATATATTCCCCAAGGACATTTTGAGGCTTTATGTAATGACCATGTTTCAGGAAAATCAGATGCTTTTGAAAATGAACTTCGAGAAGTCATCTTTTCACATGCTGGAAAAGATGTTCGTCTTGGGGCGTTGGACTTTAGCCAATTGATTGAGAAGCAAGAGAGCAGCTCACGCGATAAGCTAAGTGAATTTAGAGAAGAACTACGAAAACTAAATCAAGATATTTCTAGAATTGAGGACCAGCAACAGCCAGAGGTAGCTAATGCATTAAAAGATAAGCTTATTATAAAGAATACGGAAATTGAAGAACATCAAAAGGAAAAGCCTACAGTTGAATCTAAGCCAACTGGAGAGCTTACCCCGGAACAGCAAGTAACTGCATCGGTATTGGCAGAAATATCAGAAAAACTTAAAGGAATCGACGTAAAATTAACTGCAAATTTAAATAAAGGATCGCTACTTGCAGGTAAGCTTAAGGCAATTAAAAATGTACGTGAGCGAATGGAGGCATTAAACCGGTCATTAAGACAGTTCCAAGAAAATATAGTGGATGACTTAAAGCTTCTTGATATTGCCGTAGACGATTTTGCTATAATTAATATAAAAGACACAAAGCTCAATCAATTGACGGCAGAAATTCCTAAAGAACTGGCAGAATTAGAAGCTGAAACGGAAAGTGCAACAAAAAGTAAAACTCAGCTTATCGTTAGACAAACTGAATTGAATGCAAAACTTGAAGGCCCTCAGTTGAAATATCAAAAGAGCCTAAAGGATATGGATGATTGGAATAGTAAGTTAAGTAAATTAACTGGTACAGAAGATGCTCCTGAAACACAAAAAGGATTACGTGCAAGAATTCTACAACTTAAATCCTTGCCTGAAACTCTGAAGGAACACATTGCTCATCGATTGGAATTGACCGGTGGAATTTTCGATATTCTCGAAGCTCAGAAGATAGGGCGTGAAGGACTCTATAAACCTGTGCAAGATTTGATACAGAAAAATAGTTTAATTCGTGAGGAATATAAATTACAGTTCCAAGCAATACTAGGAAGTTCATCAGATTCAATTGCCGATGATTTATTTTCTATTATTAAACAAAATGCTGGGGTATTCAGAGGAGATGCTGAGAGCTATAGTGCAGTGAGAAAGATTGCAGAGAAATATGATTTTAACAAGCGTGATGATATCCTGAAATTTACTACGGAATTACACGATGAAATAACTAAAGCGGCCAAAGGTAGCAATGAAAATGCGGTTGGTATCAAAGCAATTTTGAGAAAAGGCAAAGTAGCGAACGATGTATATGATATGCTTTTCGGACTGTCATTTTTAGAACTCAGATATTCTCTATTATTTCAAGAAACACAAATAGAACAATTGTCGCCAGGACAAAGGGGTGCATTATTGCTAATTTTCTATCTTCTAGTTGATAAAGGGAGGAATCCTATAATATTAGATCAACCAGAAGAAAATCTTGATAATGAAACAGTAGTGAGCTTACTTGCACCTGTATTGAGTGAAGCAAAGAAAAAACGACAGATAATCATGGTTACACATAATCCCAACCTGGCAGTATACTGTGATGCAGAGCAAGTGATTTATTCCTGCTTTAATCGAAGTGATTCTTCTAAGATAACATATTCAGCTGGTTCGATTGAAAACCCTGAAACTAATAAACATGTTGTTGATGTTCTTGAAGGAACAATGCCTGCATTTAATAATAGGAGAATAAAATATCATTGAAATTATCTGTAATTCAAATAATCAACTTCTTGTTTTTTATGCGTGATTATATTTAAATATATTTATAGCATCTTGAAAAAAATCCTTTATGGATAAAATCATGAACAATAACAATGAACTTTCCTTCGTAGTTGCCTTTTAAATTAAAGTTCTGTGACTTGACCAACCTGCTAAATCGGTGGGTGAATTAATTTAATTGAAAAATATTGGTAGAAGTATATGCAAGATAAAAATATTAAATGCCCTAACTGCGGCACCGAAATTGAATTAACTGAAGCTTTAACTGGCCAAATCGAAAGCGATATTAAAGCTCGCTATCAATCCCAGGCGATGGCGGACAAGCAGGAACTGCAAAAGCAAAAGGAATTGCTGGCTAAACAATCAGCGGAGCTGGAAGCTAAACAGGCGACAATTGATGATCAGGTCGCTTCTCAGTTAAAGCTGGCCAAGGAAAAACTTATCGCCGAGCAGCGGGCCAAAATCCTGGACGAACAATCTGAAGCCAATAAGGCCTTGCAGGATGAATTAGCCGAAAAGACCAGTAAATTATCCGCCGCCAATAAAAAGGAGCTGGAACTGCTCAAGCAGCAGCGAACCCTTGAAGAAAAAGCCGAAAATATCGAGCTGGAAGTTCAGCGTAAGCTTACTGATGAGCGTAAAAAGATCGCCGCCGATGCGACCGAAAAGGCCGCCGAAGACCAGAAGCTCAAAATGCGGGAAAAGGATGATCTCATTAAGGCCATGCAGGAGCAGGTCGCAAACCTCAAACGCCGGGCCGATTTGGGTTCACAGGAAGCTCAAGGTGAAGCACTCGAAATGGAACTCAAGGAGCTACTGGAAAGGGAATTTCCCTATGACCAGATAACAGAAGTCAAAAAAGGTGCCCGGGGCGCCGATGTTCTTCAGATTGTCCATAATCCCAGCGGCAGCCAATGCGGTAAGATTCTCTGGGAATCCAAGAATACCAAGGATTTCCAAAAGCCCTGGGTCGAAAAGCTCAAAAAAGATCAACAGCAGGCTCAGGCCGATATCGCCGTTTTGATGTCTGTTGTTTTACCCGCTAATATTAAGGGTTTTGGCATCCATGAAGGAATCTGGGTTACCGATTATAAATCCGGGGCAGGACTGGCAGCGGCCTTGCGGCAGGGGATCATCGAAGCCCATCGCCAAAAGGCCATTACCGCCGGACGAGACAGTATCAAAGATGTTATTTATAATTATATCACCAGCCAGGAATTCGCCCTGCATATTTCCAGTGTCATGAACTCCTATAAACAAATGCAGGAAGACCTCGAATCCGAAAAGCGGGCCATGGCCCGCATCTGGAAAAAACGGGAAAAGCAAATCACTACCGTGCTGGATAATGTCTCAGGCATGTATGGCTCCATCGAAGGAATCGTAGGAACCCAAAAAGCCCTGCCGCCGATAGATGCGCTAGAATTGGAAGATATAGGTAATGAATAAAAAGAAACAGCAAAAATATCAATCTGGCAGATTTTACTGCTTTTGCTTTCGGTTTATGTGATAATCGAGATGATAGTTGAGTTATTTACCAAATTTTCGCCTGATACTCTGATATTATTAGAATATATCGACAATATTGCCTGCGGCATATTTCTTGTGGACTTCATTTACAATGCGATCAGATATAAGAGAAAATATCTAAAATGGGGCTGGATTGATTTTATTTCAAGTATTCCGATGATTGATGGACTCAGGATTGGCAGAGTTGCGAGAGTTATCAGAATTGTCAGGTTATTTCGTGCATTTAAATCAACAAAATCAGCTGTTTCATCTATCTTCGAAAATAAAGCTTCCGGTGCATTTGGGACCGTGGCAATGATTTCAATTTTTATGTTAATATTTACTTCAATAGCAATATTGCATGTGGAAAAAGGTACTAATGCTAATATCAATACTCCAAGCGATGCTTTATGGTGGAGTTTTGTAACAATTACAACTGTCGGCTATGGCGATTATTATCCAGTTACTACCGAAGGCAGAGTTATTGCTTCGCTGCTGATGCTTACCGGTGTAGGTTTGTTTGGCACATTTACCGGATTTGTTGCTTCATGGTTTATTGAAGATGAAGAAGAGATTCAATCAGAAGAATTGGGACATATAAAAGAGCAGCTGTTAGAAATAAAGCAAGCACTTGCAGAGCTTAAGAAATAATGACTTTTAAAGAGGAAAGGTATTTGTTATGAATAATATTAATGAAGATAATCAAGGATATTGGAATTTCACCGGTCCGTATAGAGTACAAAAGTCAATGAATACATTAGAAGGGATGCTTAAAGGATTTGCTTTTGATGGAACAATTACTAGTAATGAATTTAATATATTGATAGAATGGGTTCAAGAGCATAGTGAATTACGTAAAAAAAATCCCTTTAAAGAAATCATAGAACTAATCGAAGAATCTGTTTCTGATGGCGTATTAGATAATGAGGAAATAAAGGATATTATTTGGTTATGTGAAAAATATAATCAAAATACAGTAGAGTTCAATGAAATAACAGCTGACATGATGCAGCTGCAAGGTCTATTCTCAGGAATAATTGCAGATGGTGTAATTACTAAAAGCGAACTAGAGCAATTAAGTGATTGGATTGATGCTCATGATCATCTAAAAGGTAATTGGCCATATGATGAAGTCGATTCATTAATAATATCTGTTTTGAAAGATGGCATAATTGATAATAAAGAACACAATCTATTATTGAAGTTTTTTGCAGAATTTCTCAGAGTAGGTGATCATAAGGTCATTTCATATCCATTAAATGAAGTAGAAGTTCCTATTCAAGGCATTTGTGCTACCTGTCCTGACGTAATTATTCCTGGCAAATCATTTTGTATTACTGGAAAATTTGAAAATCACAGCAGAAATGAAATTGCAAAAATCATTAAATATAAAAATGGTATTTTCTCTAAAGGCCTTAATAAAAATGTTGATTATTTGTTAATTGGAGCTGATGGGAATAAAGCATGGGCATTTTCCTGTTATGGTAGAAAAGTTGAACAGGCAATAAATTATAGAAAAAGTGGGCATAATATCCTAATGATTCATGAATATGATTTCTGGGATGCTATTGCAGAGTAACTCATATAATGATTTAAACCGATAACCTCGAAGAGTTTTTTATATATTACCCTATAGCAACACTATAAATTGGGAACGCCTTAAAAACACAAACTGGTATAATAGAAAAACTAACTTGTTAATTGCCCTACCGGAATATTTTACAATGTCAAGGAAGAAACCACTTATTTAATGTGAGATTAATGTAATGTATAGAAGAATTATATATTTTATCGTATTTGTATCTTTATCTAATCTAAATATGGTATTTGCTAATAATAGATGTGAAAATATGGCTAATAAAAGCCCTGATGCCTTATTAACCCCTAAATTAATCGCTGATCCTAACAGCATTAATTTTGGAATTACACAGGTCAATACTCTGCATGAAGGAAAATTTCAGATAACAAATAAGACCAATCAGCCAATTGAAATATCCCATATTGAAACGGGATGTGGTTGTACGCTGGTTGACAAAAAACTGATTGGAAAAATCTTCCAGCCAGGCCAATCAGAAGAAATAAAGTTTAAATATAAAACCAAAACAAATATTGGCCTAATCACCAAGTATATAATAATCACCTCTAAGCCGCTAACGCATACTGAATTACTACAAACTATGCCAAATACCTTAAAAATACCTTATATTACAACTGTAAAACATGCCGTCGAAACCTCTCCGAAACAATTGCGATTTGAGTTACGACAATCTCCGGAAAATATCGTTCAGTTAAATATTAAATCGACTGACAAAGAAGCCTTTTACATAAAAGGTTTTTCTAGCCGAACCAGCAATAATTCTTCAGATAAATTTTTCAGCTTAAAATATGATATAGATAAAAAAGATGTGAGTCATAATTTGACTCTGATAGCTGAACCAAATCTATTGCAAGATAATACCAAAGGTGTCATATCAATAGATATTGATCATCCAAAAATCAAGAATATCACGTTCCCATATACCGTGACCCAACCATTTGAAATAAGACCAGCAACTAAAATGATACCTGGCTATATTGAAGGGACACAGTCAAAACCTTTTACCTTACAAGTAATTTCGAACTTCAAACAACAATTTGAATTGGGCGAAATCACAAGTCAATATGGCAGAATAGAAATTCTTGACACAACAAAAATAAAAGAAGGATACAAAATCAAAGCTAGGCTAAATGTTCCTGAAAACTATAAAAGCCAAAAAATAGCTGATCACATTACTATTAAAATCAAAGACATCCCAACTCAAACCCAAACAACTTATATCTGGGGTAAAATTAGAAGAAATTAATATCCTGCATAAGGGCCTTACTTCTCCACCAATCTAGCAGGTCTGGTAGCTTTTTTTATTTTAAATTATTCTTGCAGTCATATAGTTTGTTCATATAATTAAATTACACAATTTTCCTTAAGATGCCAGGCCTGACATTTCTCCCCCTCAACCCCCCGTGGGCCTGGCTACTTTTTTATCAACTATTTCAGAAAGCTATATAAATCATATTTAATTTGATTGATTATGGATAATTCTAGCGATTGTAAAATGGAAATTAAGAAAATCAAACAAGAAAGAGATTCCTGGAAAGAAACCGCATTGGTAGCTGGTGACCCCAAAGTAATGCTATCTATTGAAAAATCTCTAAAGCAAATATCTTCCGGTCAGGCAATTCCATTAACCCAGTTGTAATCGAGAAGGTCTCTGATTCAATCTCGCCTCAGCAATAATAACATCAGCTCTCTTAATCAAACCTTTTACCATTTCTATTATTTCAGAAAAACTAGAATCTTCCATAGTTAATACAACCATTTCAGCTTTAAGAATAATCAACTGTTTTGATTTGGCATTTCCAACTAAGCAATTCAGTTGATTTCTTTTATGGCGTCTTTTCCTGCCATTGCTATCAATACAATTCAAATCGTATCAGCACAATTGTGCTTTTAATCCATCAACAATAAAAAGTAACTCTCCAGAAACTGCGATTACAAATGAAAACAGTTAGGAAATAATTGTTTTCAGCCTCGATGAATAAATAGCGAAAGCTATATTCCCAAAATAAGTTATTCCGGGATATTCCACACTGAAATACGATAGCATGCCTAAAAAAAGAATAAGTACGCCTAATGTCAATGACTGAATTAATTTATTATAAACAGGAAAGCTTGAGTTTTCTAGCCAGATTTGATATTCTATAGAAAAGAAGCTCGGCAATGTATACCGAGTGATAATATGTAATGTTGTTGGGGAAAACCCAGATCAGGAGAATAACATGAAGAAATTTCTAGCACTATTGATTTGTATGTCTATGTTTGCTATTGCGGGTTGCTCTGGTGATGAAGCAAATGCTGCCGGTAATGACAGTGCATGTACCAGTTGCCAAAAAGGCCAATGCTGTGACACTTGTAAAGAAGCTGGCGAATGTCTATGCAAGAAAGGCAATTGCGAAGGCTGCGATAAGGAAGGATGCGGCTGTAAGAAAGATGGCGGTTGTTGTGGAAACAAAGCTGAAGGCGGCTGCTGTTCAGATAAAGCAAAACCAGAGGCAGTCAAATCAGGTTGTGGCTGTGGAAGTAAAACTCCAGTTGAAATACCTGAAGTGCCTGTAGCAGATCCAGTTGATTCTACCCTGCCAGAAATCATCGTCCCCATGTCAGGATGCGGTTGTGGCAGCAAATAAAGTTTGATAATATAATATTAAAGTTGAAGCTCCGTTATTTTGACGGAGCTTTTTTTTAACTTGAACAATTGAAAGAACTAAATTTAGCAGGCTAAAACGTACAATAAAATTAGTTAGATAATCTTTGAATTAAAAATATCTCAAAGAAATACCATAAGCATATTTGGAATTATCCAGATATGCTTTTTTTATTTTAAACCTTTTAACTACCGCTAAAAATTAATTCACATGCTTATTATTACTATCAAAATAAGCTGTGGTAAACAATCATTATGTATCTCTAATCAAGAAAGCAGGTGAAGCTCATGAAGTTATTAACAGAAGAAATCAAAAAGAAACTGCCACAATTATATGCCCAGGATGGTAAAGGCGGTAAGGCCATTGTCTATGCGAAGTTTTTTGTGCCCTGGAATTCATGGAATTTTTATGCAACCGAGTATGATGGCCAGGATACCTTCTTTGGCTTAGTCGATGGCTTTGAAAAAGAATTAGGCTATTTCAGCTTAAGTGAATTACAAGCCATCAAAGGTCCACTGGGATTATCAATTGAACGGGATTTGCATTGGCAGCCCAAACCCTTAGAAGAGATTGTCCCGGAACTATTTAAGGATTAATCATTTCAAGAAAGGAAATCTTATGCAAAAACGCAATCTAATCACTGCACGCAGTCCGCCCTATCGAATAAATTTAGTAGTTCAATTTCAATAATAACACTGACAGAAAAGGAAATTCTATCATGAAAATCATGTTTATCAACAATAGCGGTGCCGGCTTCGCTGATTATCTGGTAATTGGCAATGATACCAGTATCGAAACTTTGTTTCAGCAAAAACTTCCCCATGAAGAAACTTCAGATTATCTGATTCGAGTCAATCGCCAGCCAGTACCTCGTGACTATATCTTACAGGAAAATGATCGTGTGACGATAACGCCACTGAAAATAGATGGTGCAAGTCCTGCATAAAATTACAGGCTTTGCAAAACACAAACATTTGGCCTCTGTCTATTTAATTATAGACAGGGGCTTTCTTTTAGCAAGGAATAAAATCATGAATAAATATAAAATCCATAATAAAATAGCAAATACTCTGCGCAAACAGCTATCCAAACTCAAATACCAAAAGCTCAAACATATCAATCATCAACTGGAAACCTTATCAGATAAATTCGAAGTATTTCAAAGTGATTCTCACAGTTTTGATATAGCATTAAATCGTAACTGGATGTGTGCTGCTAATAATTTTCGCTTACGGATTAACAGAAATATCAATGATTTAATGTCATCACTACAACAGTTAGAGGGTTCATTGCAAACCAAAGATTCTATAATCCCTAAAGCCAGCGATATCGTCGCTGAACTGACTAATCTCAACAATGAGTTCAATGATGTCAAATTACAGACACATACAATTTCTGTTACAACTGAGCCAATTACTTTAGAAGATATTGATCTGGGAAGATTTGAGATAAATTTACATCTATCTGAAATTGAAAAGCTTGCAACTAATCCACCATATCGCATAATCGCTTTAGATCCTAATCCGGCTGGTTCAGATGAAGACATAACACATCCACATGTCTCCCATGAAAAACTCTGTGAAGGTGATGGCTATAACCTGATCCGCAAGGCATTGATGACAGGCAGGATCAATGACTTTTTTACTATCGTCAATCAAATCCTTAATACCTATAACCCCGACAGCCCATATGTGTCCCTGGAGGACTGGAGTGGTTTTAGTTGTACGGATTGCGGATATACCGTTGCAGCTGATGACAACTATTACTGTAACACTTGCAATAATACTTATTGTGAAAGCTGCAGCACCTGTTGCCAGTTATGCGAAACTACAGTTTGCCTGTCCTGTAGCTATGAATGCCCTGAATGTCAAATGCCAGTTTGCGACTCATGCACTGCAACTTGTCAGGATTGTGGAAAGGTATTTTGTAAAGAATGTATTAATGATGAAAACTTATGTCCTGAATGTAAAGAATCAAGAAAGGAGCAATACAATGAAGAAGATGTTGCCTGAAGAACCGCAACTGCGTTTCACACCTTATGCCTGGTCCAAACTAATCTTTATGCGAGATATGACAGATAATGAAGTTGGCGGTTTTGGGATTACCGCTACCGATGATTTATTACTGGTCACCGATATTGTCATTATAAAACAGAAGGTAACTGTAGTTACGGTAAATTTTGATGATATAGCGGTAGCGAACTATTTCGAGGATATGGTCGATAAAGGATTAAAGCCAGAGCAGTTCGCGAGAATCTGGATACATACTCATCCAGGTTTTGATCCTGATCCAAGCGGCACCGATGAGCAAACGTTTAATCGAGTTTTTGGTAATTGCAATTTTTCAGTTATGGCAATTATTGCTAAAAAGAATAAATCCTATTGTCGTTTACATTTTAATTCAGGAATATGCTGTGATATCAATATTCCCATTAAAGTTGATTATGAACAAGGTATAGACAACAAAGATATTCAAATCTGGGAACAAATATACAAAGACAATGTTGCCCAGGAGAAAGTTTCAAATCTATCGCCACATAACAATAACCCGATTACCAATCCTGATTATACCGATAGATATTCAATGTATACCCTTGAAGATATAATTGAAGAAATCGGTATGTTAAGTCCTGTCGAACGAGAAATGCTAATGAATGAACTGGCAACTCAAGATTTCCAATATGAAAGTGAGGTTTATTATGAATGAAAGATATTCCAGACAAATAGATATCATACCGCCAGAGCGGATATTAACTTGTAGAGCAACTGTTATTGGTATTGGTGCTGTAGGCAGACAAGTCGCCTTGCAATTAACAGCTATTGGTATACCCTATATTCAATTGGTGGACTTTGACATCGTTGAAATAAGCAACCTTGCTAGTCAGGGCTATTTACAAAACGACCTGGGAAGATTAAAAGTTGAAGCTACAGCTGACCTGTGTCGACAATTAAATCATAGCCTGCACATTGAGATTATCAATGATCGATTCAAGAAATCTCTGGAAATTGGCAATATCGTTATGTGTTGTGTCGACAATATCGAAACTCGTAAACATATTTTCCAGGCAGTAAAAGATAAAGTAAACTTTTTCTGTGATGGCAGGATGGCAGCTGAGAGTTTAAGGGCAATATCTGCCTATGATGAATCAAGCAGGAAATATTACCCTCAAACAATATTTACCGCTGAGCAGGCCTATAATGGGCCTTGTACCGCTAAAAGTACAATATACTGTGGAAATATAGCTGCTGGCTTTATGTTAACTCAATTCACCAAGTATCTGCGAGGATTGGCAATAGATTGTGATATTCAGGTCAATTTATTAGCCTCGGAAATCAGTATTGATTTGACTACTTCTTAAAAGAAAGGATAAACAATGTTATATATCAAATTATTCCATGGTCGAGCTGATCCCAATCAGGATATGCAAATCAAAGGCAGTGAAGGACCGACTCTGGGACCATATGAATTTATCGAGGGTATTTATACTTCCTGGCTGAAACTGATAAAACCAGATGGCAATTGTGAGATGCTGAAATACTTTGAAGATATGGTGCTTTATAATGGGGTATATTATGGACAATGGCAGGTATCTAGCCAGCATAAAATCATAATAGATTAATATTCTTAGCGATGACTTTTAGGGTTGTCGCTTTTTTGTTTATAAATTCTATTTCACAGCCATCCCATAAGGGTTGGTAAAAACTTTAGTATTTCCAAATAGCCAGGGATGAGTTACACTGTAGCTA
>JAEIOG010000099.1 GCA_016342495.1 Phycisphaerae bacterium | reverse complement strand
ACATCGGCCCTTTTTAACAGGCGCTACACTTTTAAACCGACCCGACATGCGCTGCACTTTTTCGCCGGCGTTTACATCCGCTTTGAACCGTGTTTTTGTGTCAAAATCGTTGATTGTGGCTTGCAAACACGGTTTTTTTGTGTCTGCTCAGTGGCTTCAATTACCTGAATATTTTTACTTGAGATATCGTGAAAGTCCGCTGATTTTCGCTCTTAGGTACCAAGTTTGGCAAGGATTTTGGTCCGATTTTTTCATCTGAACCGCAGAACAAAAAACCGCGAATATCTTCAAATATGCACGATTCTTTGTTCTTTGTCAGAGAGTTAAAATTTCCTATTCTCAGTTCAAAAGCAATTAATAGAGCCAGCCTTTAGATAGTACACTGCACCATCGGGATGAATTGTCGCCGGGCCGATGATGCCTTGGAAATATATTTAAATAAAAGAGAAGGCTAACTGAGGCAATATCCCATTGGCGAATTCCAAGTAAATACGTTTTTTAAGGGAATTTTAATTTGGTTTCTGAATGTCTTACACCGGCATCATCATGGTAGGTTGCCACTTCAGTGATGATAGCGCCTTTAGGGCCTGCGAATTGCCAATGCCTTGCTGTTGGGCGATTCAGAGGAACAAATTGACCGGGCATGCAAACTACTTCATGTTCAACCGTGACTGTGCCATTGATATGACACTTTGGCACAATAATGTCTTGACTTAAATTAGGTGTTCCTTCGCCAACGATATGTGAGAGGCCATGGCGTACGAGCCATCCTTCCATTTTTGCCTGTCCTTTATCGGTTGCTAAATGATAATGTTCCGGCAGCATCTGACTGGGCAGCAGGAATAAATCCATTACCATGTATCTTTCCTTTTGGTAGTTAGCGAACATGACCGCACCAAGACCTAGTTTGGAAAATTGACCGGTACCATAATCTGAGACCCACAGTTTTTCTTTCATGCCATCAAAAACCGGATAGCCATGATATTTCATCATAGCGATATAGGCATCCTTTGCAGCACTTTCATTAAATTGGCCGTTAGCATCGTAGAACTGGCTGTTGCTGAATTTGACAGATGGTTTCTGACATCCTGTAAAAATCATCGTTAAAGCAATAGCGATAACCAGCATAGACATTTTATATTGTTTCATAAAAAACTCCTTTTAAAATATTATTTTTGTTTACTTTTCAAATACTCATTTGAAATCTTAATTGACTTTTTGCGGGCGTCCTGGTCATAATCCCAAAACTCCTGAACTACTGCTTCAATTTCCGGATAATTTTTACCATCATCTCCAATATGTTTTCGCAGTTTAGCTAGACGTTCTTTTAACTCTTTAGCAGTGTTTTGATATTGAGGTTTATCATAAAGGTTAATCGTTTCATGGGGGTCGTTGATCATGTCATACAATTCCCAGCCGGGCGGGGTTTGTTTATATCTCTTATTATAGCCACAGCCATAAAAGTAAATCAGCTTAAATTTTTTAGTGCGAATGCCCATGTGTCCGGGGTTGTCATGGTGGGCCATATGCATCCAGTATCGATAATAAGCTTGTTGTTTCCAGTTGTCTGGTTCCTTGCCGGTTGTACATATTTTGTGGAAACTTTTACCTTGCATATATTCCGGAGTATCAACACCAGCAAAGCTGAGCATTGTTGGTCCATAATCAATATTTTCAACAATAGCATCGCTATTGGTTCCGGCTTTTACGGCTTTTGGGTACCGAACAAGGAAAGGCATTCGCATGGCTTCATCATACATCCATCGTTTATCCATATAATCATGTTCGCCCAGCATAAAACCCTGGTCACCAGTATAAATGATGACAGTATTATCCATTTGACCGGTTTTTTCAAGGTAGTCAAATAGTCGTTTTAGATTGTCATCGACACCTTTGACGCAGCGCAGATAGGCTTTTAGATAACAATTATAGGCTTGGCGTTTGGCATCTTTATCGATAAGGTGTTTGTCAATTTTATAATATTGAGTGTAATTTCGGCGTGGATTACGGCGGCCAATGGATGTTCCTATATAAGGCAATAACTCATCATTATGACCACGCGTGGCAATAGAACCGAATTCTGGCTGCTTCCAGATAGTTTCCGGTTCGGGGATATCGATATCAGCAAGATAGTTTTCGTAGCGCGGGGCATACTGGAACATATCATGTGGGGCTTTATAATGATGCATTAAGAAGAATGGCTTGTCCTGCTGCCAACCATCTTTCAGCCATTTCAAGGTAATATCAGTAATAGCATCGCTGGAATGCTTGCCTTTGAATTGAACGGTGTTGTTAGGCCATTGTTTATTGCCCTGGATACGAAATTCAGGGTCAAAATATTTTCCCTGGCCAGGTAAAACGCAATAATAATCAAAAGCTTTAGGTTCTTCTTTTAGGTGCCATTTACCTACCATTGCTGTTTGATATCCGGCTTTTTTCATTTCGATTGGGAGATACTGGTTTTCTGGAGCAATCTTGCCACCTAAGTCATATACGCCATTTATATGGTCATATTGTCCGGTGATGATACAGGCTCGGCTGGGTGTGCAAATTGCATTTGTACAAAAAGCATTCTTAAACAGTATCCCTTCTTTTGCTAATCGGTCAATTGTAGGAGTTGGATTAAGCTTTTCCAACCTGCTGTTGTAAGCTCCAATAGCCTGACTACAATGGTCGTCTGACATTATGAAAAGTATATTTGGCTTTTTCTCAGGTGTTTTTGCAAAACCATGACAACTGCCAATTGCTAAAGCAGAAGCAGCAACTGTGGATTGCATAAACTGTCGTCGGGTGAGCATGGGAAAACTCCTGTAATGATTTAGAGAATTTTTATTGTTTATAGAGGCCAAGCATTATCTAATGCCTCAATAGTTTTTTTGTATCGTTTATATTTATTTTCATATATTTTAATTTTGGTATTATCTGGTAAATATTTTCTATCCATTTTGACCATATTGTCGATAGCATCAGCGTAGCTTTCATAGCATTTAGATGCAACAGCACCGCAAATCGCTGCACCGGCTGTCCCTAATTCTGTACCAGCTGGGATTTCAATCGGAACGCCAAGGCAGTCAGCAAACACTTGCATCCAGACTTCGCTGCGGCAGCCACCGCCGGTTAATCGAATATTTTCAGGCCATTTTCTAAATTTTAATAGCCGCTCCAGATGCCATTTGTGGCTGAAAATAACACCTTCATAAATAGCTCTCAGCATGTTTGCGATATTGCTTGAGCCATCCATACCGATAAAACAGCCTTTAGCATCAGGATTGACATTAGAACCGTAGACAAATGGTAAATATATCAGCTCTGAAGTTTCGGGGTTGGTTGTTGCAACCTGCTGATTGCAATAGTCATAAATATTTTCAATATCATTGGTGTAATTGATGATATTTTTAATGAACCATTCAAGATTGCTTGCCGAGGTAGGACTGCCTTCCAGCATAAGATAATAATCTTTTACGCAGAAACATGTAGACATGAAAAAATCTTTGTCCAGAACAGGTTCTGTAGCAATATATTGATTATTGCCCCAGGTGCCAACCACCATGCATAGTTGGGAAGTTTCTGTTATACCGCAGGCTAAGGCGCAAGCATCAATATCAAATAAACCGCCAGCGACCGGGGTGCCAGACTTTAACCCGGTTTGGATGGCTGCCTGTTCGGTTACATAGCCACAAATGTCATCAGGACGTTTAAGAGGAGGGAGCTTGTCAAATATATCTTCGATTCCAAAAGCTTGCAGTACATCTTTATCATATTGACCTTTTTTGAGATTGATCAGATTTGCTCCTGACATATCAGTAATGTCACTGAAATACTGTCCGGTTAATCTTGAACGGATAAAATCTTTACACATCAAAATGTATTTAGCTTTATTAAGCCGTTCTGGCTCGTTTTCTTTGAGCCAAGCAAGAATAGCAGGGGTCATGCCGGGCCAGAGGCTTTGGCCTGTGCTTTGATAAATTTTGTCATGGACATTTTTGCTTTGCCATTTTTTGATTAAATCTTTTGAACGACTATCGGTCGACATAATGCCATTGCCTATGGCTTTACCATTTTCATCAATCAGGTATAGCCCATTGCCATGGCCAGCCCCGGCAATGCAAACAATGTCGCCAGGGTCGATTTTGGTTTTGTCTAATACAGTTTTAATGGCATTAGCGGTTCCTAACCACATTTTTTCGATATCTAATTCAAAAAAATCAGGTTTAGGTGAAAAGACATCGGTTTTATTGCTGGCGATAGCAAGCTCTTTGCCAGCCAAATCAAATAATCCAACCTTGCAAACGGTTCCGCCATTATCTATGCCTAGTAAATATTTAGTCATAATTTAACCTATTTTGTTTCAGGATTATCCTGGCCCACTTTGACATCATCCTTAAATGTGAACAGGAAGAATAGCATAATACCAATTGCCATAAACACCGGATAAAGCCAGATAGTATGCCAGTCGTGGGTTATAGTTTTTATGCCTTCAATGGTTGTTTCTGTTGCATAATGATTAATGATTTGTCCTGAAAGGTTTGAGCCGATCAGCCAGCCAAGCCCAAATGTAATTAATGTTATCAGCCCTTGAGCGCTGGCCTGGATTTCTTTTGGAGCTTTTTTGTCAGTATAAAGCTGGCCTGTTACAAAGAAGAAGTCAAAGCATGCACCATGCAAAATTAAACCCATATATAGTAAGAATATCCTGCTGGACATATCACCAAATGCAAAGCATGCGAATCGTGCAATCCATGCAAGCATGCCGAACAGCAGCATTTTCTTTACGCCAAATCTGGCGAAGAACCATGGCATGATAAGCAGGAATACCATTTCTGCCATCTGTCCATAGCTTTGCTTGAACATGACCTCTTTCATACCAATTTCATTAAGGAATTTATTGCAAAATGCCCAGTAAAACATGCCGGGGAATAAAATTAAAAATGAACTTATAGCAAAAACACAAAAGTTATGATCTTTAAATAATTGCAATGCTTTAACACCCAGGATATCACTTACAGTAACTTTATTTGCTTTACCGCCTGGTGGTGTGTCAGGTAGAAAGAATGCAAACAGCCCAGCTGTCCCGCCAATTATCGCTCCGAATACCATTGGAAGATTTGTAGCTTCAATATTTCCTTCTTTGCCAAGCATCGATGTTATTTTTGCTGAGAATAAAGTTATAGCGCTGACCGCAATCCAGCCAATGGTTCCCATCACTCGAATACCGGGGAATTGTTTTCCAGGGTTATTCATTTGTGCAAATGCAATTGTGTTTGTAAGTGCCCAGGTTGGCATGTAGCATAAACAATGAGCGAGGATAAGCCACCACATCAAACCCACTTGAGGTTCGCCATTAGTAGAAACAGCCATTTTGCTGGCAATTAAAAGCAAGCCTGCCGATGCAATATTTAAGATGCCTAAGACTTTTTGTGCTGAAAAAAACCGGTCAGCAATCATACCAACAAAAAATGGAGAAATAATACAGCCTATCGCTACCGTCCCATAAACAGAACCAATTTGAGCATCAGTAAATCCAACCTTGCCCAGGTAAAAACCGAAAGGGATAATCCAGATTCCCTGAAATGCATATTGCAAAAACATCATCACGCTTAACTTTACGCGAGTATCAGTTGTCATAGATGCCATTTTGTATCTCCATTTTTTTGAATGTTAAAATGAGATTGCCAACTTAATATTGAGCCGGCAAAGCAGGTTTTATACTTAGTTAAGGTTAAGCACAGAAATTGTATGGGGGGCGTCATGTTCATTACCATCCATTGATAAGTCAATATTGGCGATGTAGAGTTTTCCATCGCGGATACATACTTCCGAAGGTTTGTCCAGTAAGCCGCCGATGCCACCGGTATTGTTGGCATTTTTTGCAATTGTTGTGACCTTTCCAGTGTTGATGTCGATTTTATGGACGGCATTACCGACAAAATCAGCTACATAAATATCATTGGTTACCGGGTGAATTTTTAAGCCATCGGTACTTTTCATACCCTGGCCTTTTGCGAATACTTCCTGACTCGTAACTTTGCCATTTTTGTCAAAAGTGAATTTTTCGATGCTTTGCTCGCCAAAATTACAAACATACATATTCCCTTTTTTGTCAAAGCCCAGACCATTGGCGCCGACTTTCCAATCTTCATTAGCAGTATAAAGTGTAGCGATTAGATGTTTATCTTTGCCGCCTTTAGCCAAAACGATTGGTTTGCCTTTGAATTCATCATAACTAAACCGATATACACCACTGGGCATAGGTTGGACATCCCCATCAATAACGGTTTCAGTTACATAAACACCATCGGTGCGACAGGAAACAGCATTGGACATAATAAAACCTTCAACCAAAACCTCAAAATCAATCGCTTTGCCATTTTTAACTATTACTCGACAAAGGCGTGATAGATGATCATTGCGATCAAAGAATGTCTGGTTGTCGGCTACGTAATAATTGCCATCAGGGCCAATATCGATTCCCAATGCCCCAAAACCATTGGTTTCAGGATGGCGAGGATATTGGAATACTTCCGTAATATTGTCATTTTTGTCGATTTTAATGATTTTTGGCGGGAATTTTGGATTGTTGCTGTTGAGGATGTTCAACAGAATCGAACCATCTTTAGCTAACACCATTCCATCGGGGGTGTTATATTTTTCCGGGAGATTGACAGCTATTCTGGTTGATTTTAAACTGGTGCAGCCAGTGACTGCAAATGATAATCCCAAAATCGCAATAAGCATACATTTTTTCATCATTATTCTCCAAAATATTATATTGTCTAGATTTATCAAGCATTGGCTTGAAATATATTATCTCATCATTAGTCCGCCGCTGACATCAACGGTTGCGCCTGTCATATAGCCTGCCCGGTCAGAAGACAAAAATGTGACAACGTCAGCTATTTCGCTGGTTTGCCCTAATCTTCCCAGTGGGATTCTGCTTGTGTATTTATCTTTATTTGTCGCCAGAGCTTTTTTCATCATTTCAGTTTCCATGATTCCCGGTGCGACACAGTTTACCGCGATATTGTGCGGGGCCATCTCTCTTGCTAATGAAATTGTAAATGAGACGATTCCGCCTTTGCTGGCATCATAAGGGCTTTTGCCGCTGGTAGAACCGCGGAAAGCCGCCTGAGATGAAATGTTTACCATTCGGCCAATTCGTTTTGCATCAATCAATTGACTTGCAAATTCCCGACAGGTCAAAAACATCCCAGTCAAATTGGTTTTAATGGTATCTTCCCATTGTTCCAAAGTCAGCTCAGTTATTTTACAAGTAGGGCATACCGCAGCATTATTGACCAGTATATCTATCTTGCCTTGTTCATTTATTATCTGGTTATAAATAGACTTCACATCATTTTCGTTGGCAATATCGCCAAGAGCGGTAAAAGCTTTTACACCAAAGTTATCTTTGATTTCCTGTACGACCGCATTGGCTTTTTCAGGGTTGCGACGATAATTGACCGCAACAATGGCTCCTTCGGCTGCCAGGGATAAGCATATAGCTTTTCCCAGACCATGGGAAGCGCCGGTTACTAATGCGACTTTATCTTTTAAGTGCATATCCATATACGCATACTCCTGTTTATTATGGTTTTAAAATCACTCTTAATACCTGACCGGATTGCATCAGGTCATATCCCGTGAAAATGTCGGCCAGGGTTAAAATTTCATTGGCTAATTCATTCATTGGAATTTTATTGCTACCAATCACTTCAACGGCTTTTTTGACATGGGCTGGAGATGAATCACTGCTGCCTACAACATTTATTTCATTATAATGTATCAGGCGGCTATCCATTGATAATATATTTTTACCCATCGGTAATGATGCGAATAAGCAAACCGACCCTCTTTTTCGAACAAGTTTCAATGCCTGTTCCTGCGGTGGACCAGCCGGTGCTGCTACAATCACAACGTCAGCTCCAATATTATTTGTTGCTTTCATTACAATGTCATAGAGGTTTTCTGTGGAAGAATTCACTAGTTGGTCAAAACTGAAAGGCTCAGCTTGTCTCAGACGTAGCGGGTTTACCTCGGCTAATATGATTTTTGCCGCACCGTATTCTCGTGCGATACAGGCATTCATTATCCCCATCGGGCCAGCGCCAACTACAACCACTGTGTCGCCAGACTGTATATTACAGTTTTCAGCACAGTTAACGGCACAGCTTAAAGGTTCAGCCAATGCGGCATGTTCTGGAGCGATCCCTTCTGGAACTTTAATTACATGTCCATTTCGAATTGCTCTTTTAGGTATTGTTACATATTCAGCCATCCCACCGGGATAGCTGAAACCCATTGGTGCCAGGTCAAGGCATAGATTTGTCCAGCCTTTTTTGCAATAGAAACATTGGCCACAGGAGACAGAGGTCGCCATCACGATTCTATCGCCAATTTCAAAACCTTCAACGTTATCAGCGATTTTGTCGATCAATCCTGTGAATTCATGGCCCATCACAATTGGGGCCTGTAATCGCGGATTACCGCTAACAAAAGCTTTTAAATCAGTACCGCAAATTGCGCAGGCATCAACTTTGATGCGGAATTCCCCGGAGTCACATTCCGGTATTGGAACGGACTGGATGCGAATGTCGCCTTTTTCATAATAAACAACCGCTTGCATTGTTGACATTATTGTGGTGCCTCCTGCATGATTTTTTCAGTAGCAGCTGCGCCTAATCTTTTACATCCTTGATTCAGATATCCAACGGCTGTTTCCCAGCTGCGAACACCCCCGGAAGCTTTAACTCCCATGATATCTCCAACAGTTTTCATCATAATATTAATTGCTTCTGGAGTAGCAGGTCCTGTGCCAAAGCCGGTAGAGGTTTTTACATAATCAGCACCGGCATCTCTTGATATTTCGCAGGCTTTGGCGATTTGTTCAGGACTCAGGTAGCAGGTTTCCAGAATAACCTTGACTATAACATTATGAGGTTTTGCTTCATTGACAACTGCCTGAATATCTTTTTTGACAAAAACATAATTGCCATTTAAGAATTGTCCAATGTTCATAACCATATCCAGTTCAACCGCACCATCTTCAATAGCAAGTTTTGCCTCTAATGCTTTCACTTCTGGCCTGTTTGAACCGTGTGGGAACCCAACAACCATTGAAACATCCACGCCGCTGCCTTCTAATTGTTTTTTAGCTAATGGCACATCGGTTGGCCTGACGCAAACACTTGCAACCTTACATTTTTTTCCAACTTCACAAGCTTCAACAATGTCAGCTTCTACCATTTCAGGTTTTAATGCCGCATGGTCAATAGTTGCCATGACCTGTTCTTTAGTCCACATATTTTTATCTCCATAATTTTTAGTTTATACTTAATTTAATGCATTTCTCTGCCGCCAGTGATATTAATCGCCTGGCCTGTCATATAACTGGCACCACTTGAAGCAAGAAAAGCTGTTACTGCAACAACATCTTCAATGCTTGCTAATCTCTTTAGAGGAATCTTGGCGGTGAATTTGTCAATTATCGCCTGGCGTTCCATTTTCATATTTTCGATATATCCAGCTGACACATTAGTCCATACGCCAGTATTATCAGTAATACCCGGACAAACGCAATTGACGGTTATGCCAAAATCTGCCAGCTCAAAAGCTAACGCCTGGGTAAAACCAATAATCGCAGCCTTTGCCGCTGAATAATGACTCATTAATGCAGAACCGGTTTTACCTGATTTTGAAGAGTAATTAATGATTCTTCCAAACTTTTGAGCTTTCATTAAAGGCACAACCTGTTTAATAAAATAAAATGTGCCTTTGCAGTTAACATCAAACATTAAATTCCATGCCTTGTCATCTATGTCTTCGACCGGCCCCTGGGCAACAGCTCCGGCGACATTGACTAAAACATCAATATTTCCACCGAAACTTTGTTTTGTTTTTTCGATAACCGCTTGTGTTTGAGTGAAATTAGTAACATCTGCTGCTAAACCTTTGCAGGTGAAACCGGCTTTTGCAAATTCAGCACAGCAGGCATCTATTTTACCTTGATCCAAATCAGTAATAAATACCTTTGCTCCTTGTTCGCAAAATCTTTGTGCGACACCTTTGCCAATTGCCCCAGCAGCTCCAGTCACCAATACTACTTTATCTTGAAATTTCAAAATTAACTCCTTAAATTTTTAAAATCGTTTTATTCCGCTTCGATAATTATACGGAAACCAACATTAAATATTTTTTGATAGGATTCATATCCCAATTTACTATCTGCTTTGCAGTATTTCGGACGATCCCGCCATGATCCGCCGCAAACAGTTTTTTTTCCATTTTTATCATAATCTGAATTTGTCCATTCAGCTACATTGCCATGCATGTCTTTTAAACCCCATGGGTTGCTCTGGTAGCTGCCAACATTGGCACTAATCATATTGCCATCATTGAAACGCATGTCCCGAGGGATAAAATCATAAAATCTGTTAGGGTTGCTGATCGGCTGGGGGTTAACTCCACTAACAGCAAATTTCTGAATCATTGCGTCAGCTACATTATCATATTTTGAATAATCACTGTCGACATCGCCAAACCAGAACGCTTTATCCGAACCAGCCCGGCAAGCCCATTGCCATTGCTGCTGACTTGGGAGCATAACTTTCTGATTAGTTTTGCTGCTGATCCAATCGCAAAATGCGGTAGCTTCATTGTAGCTTATGCGTATTACAGGCTGTTGCGGTTTATTATGAGCATAGCCTGGCGTTGTGTGATCTTTCCATTGCTGATCGATAAAGCGGCTGTCATGTCTGCTGTCGAATAAATTATAAAGTTCATTGCTGATTTCGGTAGTCGACATCCAGAAGGCTTTTTCTATTTCTATTATTTTACCATCGCCAGTAACATATTTTCCTGCCGGGATCAAAACTAATTCAATTTCAATTCCATCTGCCAAGGTCAATCTGCGTTGGGTTTCACTGCCAGCTTTTCTCTGCAATTGCTTTGCGGTATCAGCATCAAAAGGCCACCCGTCGATCTTTGGTGTTTCAATCTTGATTTGCTTGATTGGTTCAGGTTTAATCGCTTGAATTTTTTTGGATTCAACGTATTCAACCATTTGCGCATATTCTTTTTCAGCATCAACTTCGATACATGCATAAAGTTTGGCTAATTCCATGCGGCGTTTGTCCTGGTCGAATTCACGCCATACGGGAGGATTCCATTGACCACGATAAGGGGCGTTTAAATCTATCCAGGTATAAAGCCTGTCCCATGATTCTTTGTCAAGCTTGACATTATGATGGCCGTTTTTGAGTAATCGAATCAATTCAGATGTGTCAGCATGATATTCCATGGGCTTTAACAAATGATAATCACTTTCAGGGCCAGGTCTGCGAACATAAGGGTGTAATGCCATGTATGATTCAGCAATAAAACTATGATTACCGCCAACAGGATTCACATTGATTGTTTTATCTGCAAAGTTTGGTATTATTTTGTTGTCAGCACGTTTGGAGCCATTATGACAGCTCACACAGTATCTATCCAACACTGGTTGAACTTCTGTCATATAGCCAAATGGCCTTGGTTGGCCATACCATGGCTCTATCTCTGATGCTGATTTGCGCGTAGCCAGTCTCATACCTCGGGGCGGTGAAGTGTTTGATGATTCATGGCAGCCAATGCAAGATAATGTTTCACCCGGCATGCCAACGATCCAGCTACGCATTAATTGCAATGCCCGTCCTTCAGCATCCAATGGCTGTATTGCAATTGGCATATTTGCCGGAATCTTAAACATTGCCGAACCATCTTTTTCAACAGGGACAGTTCCTAATACCCGTTTTATATCCCAGCTGGTTTCAACTCCAACAGATGCATGGCCACCTGTTTTGTTGTGAGCATAATGATAAGTGAATAATCTTAAGCTTTTCACTTTGCCGCGGGGTATATCCTTCAAACCAGGGCCAAGATAAATATCCTGTAAAAAGACTGTAGCCTCCTTGCTTGCCAGGTTGACTTTGTCTGGCACAACCGGTGGCTTTTGTGTTGCTCTCAATGGCAAAGGTTCCAGCAATGCAGATCCTTCAATTTCTTTGATCAGTGTCATATTATCAAATGTATCTACCAGATATATCCCCCATAGAGAATCAGGACTTAACTTAGCTGATACCAGATAATATTTGTCACTTAATGGATAAGGTTGCAAGAATTGTGGCCAAACACCATTAACAAGTTGATCCTTTATTATGGGTTCAACTTCTCTTCCGCGATGTGGTATTTCCTGCACTACACCTTCGGCTTCACGGCGACCTTTTGATGGATCAAGGATCATCAAACGTCCTGAACGACTTATGCCATGATGGCCACCAACGATACCCACAACTTTTGTCGGATCATTTGGCAGTGGCCTGGCATAGAAAAATGCATTGGGGAAATATGAATTACTGCCATAATACCCCATTTGTTCGGTACCATCTGGATTCATGGTAAACAATATGCGTGTGAAATAATGAGGTGTATCGGTATATTCCCATCGAAGATAAAGCAATCGTCCATTGTTCATCATCGTGGGGCACCAGTCACTGTCCTGTTCGAAAGTGAGTTGACGAATTGCATTAGTTTCCCGATTTAACTGGTAAACCGAAGCCATCGGTCGGCTACCATTTTCACAAGGTAGCCCCTGGAAATTAGCTGTACCGCAAAATACGATTCTACCATCTGGCATATAGCATGAGTCAAAATGGTCGACATCGGGTAGCTCTTTAGGTGTGAGCTGTTGCAGGTTTTTGCCATCTGCATTTATTTCAAAGATATGCCAGCGGTCATAAGTGCCTGGCATCGTAAACATCATTTTCTTGCCGTCGAAATCAAGATCAATATCTGAAACCATTTTTTTGGTTTCAGGCTTATATAATGTTTCAATCTTAGTCTGGCCTGCGATATCGCTTAGAACTGCTATTTCATTGTCCCAGCCGCCTGTAGGATTTGAGATGCTGGTATGATTATGAGAATTTAGGGTTGCCATCCCTAATGCGGCACTCATGACACTTCTTGCATTATTGCCAAAATCACGTTTTAATAATAATATCTTATCAAAATCCAGTAAAGGATTGCTGAGCAGTACCGTCCGCTCCAGATTTGCTGCCCGGGCAATAACTTCATTAGTAACATTTTCGGTATCATTAAGTTCACTTTTTACTTGTTCTATCAATTGTAGATATGCTTTGCCATCATATTTATCAGGATAGGTTTTCGCCAGATCAGCTACAGCCATCTCAATGGTATCGAACTTAATCTGTTTCACGATTTCGAGGTTGTCGCGAAAAACACAGGCATCATAATATGATTTCAGGTTAACTTCGCTGTTATTGTTAGATTTCAAAGCACTTTTGATTTGATTTTGCAGCTTAATATTATATTGTCCAAGATTCTCCAGAACACTATTTAATATTTGTGTTTCTATTTTTTTGGGATTTTTACTGCTGATTAACAGGGGCTGATTGCTTTCTAGATCTGTCGCCAGCCAACGGTTTTGTGTTGGATACTCTTTTGCAACCTGATTATATATGTTTAACGCAGCTGAAGGATTTTGCAAGGAATAATAAAATAAATGATCTCCGCTAATATTATAAATTTTCATTAGCAGATGGTTTTCTCCTTTTTCCAAAGGCAATTTTATATAATCCTGGTTTTTTGTACAACCGCGGGCTATATCGCGTGTCAGTAAAAGTTTTCCATTTAACCAGACTGCCATTCCATCATCGCTACCTAAATCTATTCCTACCGAGGTTTTTTTATTAACGGTAATGGTTCTATATAAATATGTGGCAGCGGCATCGACTTTGTTTAGTTGATTTATTATTCCATCTTCATAGTTTGGTTTTTCTGTCCATAGCATTTTCCCTTTTCGCTGTGCATGCAGATTGACTTCTTTCTCGGGAAATAATACTTTTTTTAACTTTGAAGAACTTAAAGGCCCGGTCGTATACCAGTTTCCAGATACAATCTCAATATCGTCTTCCTTAGCGGCAAAAGTTTTTCTTCCTTGCTGTATTGCTTCGAGCCACGAATTCTTTTCCGCGGCAACGTTAGCTATCGAATCGCTTGTCAAGGCGATAACACCTAAGAAAACTAATGTGATACATGTGATAATTGATTTTCTTGCTATACTATTATTGTCCATTTCTCATTTGCCTTTACACTAAAGTTATAGATAGTCCTTTTTCCTCAAGAATATCTTTTGAATCTTGCATAAGATTGGAATCTGTTATTATTGCTGATGTTTTTGTGATTGGCTGGATATGTGCGAATCCCGCTCTATCGAATTTTGATGAATCAGCCAGAAAAACATTTTGCTCTGCCTTTGCAGCCATCTTTTTGACCACTTCAGCCATTTCAACCAGGTTGGCTGTTAAACCATTCTCAATTGAAAAGCCGTCAGTTCCCAATAATGCGATTTTGACATGGAATTGTTCCAGTTCTCGTAGGGCGATAGGGCCAACCAGGGCTTCGGCCTCCGGACGATATTCGCCGCCTACCAAAGTGATATCTAAATGTGGGTTAATGCGGGCATATTGCAGAAACATAATAGAATTGGTGACGATTTTTATATTTTGTTTGCCCAGAAGATATTTACCGATTAGAGCGGTAGTAGTTCCAGCAGATATCATAATATGGTCACCATTTTGAATTAGCTCAGCTGCGGCCTTAGCGATGCGATTCTTTTCTTGTACTGACTGGCTCTGGCGTTGAAGAATCCTTTGATTGATCGCTGGGGTTGCTCCTCCTCTTGACCGTACGATAAATCCATTTTCAGCTAATACATCCAGATCACCTCGAATAGTCACAGAGGATACTTTCAAATTTTTGCTGATTTCAGCTACCGATACATTCCAGTTTTCGGATAAAACTTCCAGAATTTCTTTTTGTCTGCTGGATAGTTGTTCTATCATTATTGCCTTAAACCTTTCATTATTCTTTCGTTTGTCTTTCGAATTGGTTTCAATATATCAATAATTGGAAGGCTTGCAATAAAAAAATCATAAAACCTGTTAAGAAAAGTAGTAAATTTTTCTTAATCACTCGTTCGGGCCAGTCTGGACGCGGACGCTTGCTTATACTTTCGATACGGCACCGCATTGGAGATGTAATTTCGTGTTTTGGGTCAGTACGCTAGACTCTGGGCAGACCATCTGTGTTAAGAAGGGCTTTGTTTCGTTGGGTCTTAATCGAGACAAAGGTAATGGCTGTAAAACGCTCTTATAATAACGGACAATAAAAAGCTGGATTAAGATTTATTATTATTTTGTCGAGACATTGCCAGTAAATAGTAAGACTTCTTTATTTTTTTATAGCTTTTCACGAAACCCACAGTATAATAACAAGGCTTTAGCTAGATAGTTTTTCAAGCTAGCTTGTTATTCCCGTTTATACATAAAGGCTTTTAGTGATAGATTTAATCATCAAACAACAGAAGAATCTTAAAAATGACATTTTATCCGGTTTAACCGTTTCGCTCGCACTGGTACCCGAAGCGGTGGCTTTTGCTTTCGTAGCGGAGGTTGACCCCAAAGTAGGGCTGTTTGCCGCATTTTTCGTTGGCATTATAACCTCGGCCATCGGCGGACGGCCCGGAATGATCTCTGGTGCTACCGGAGCGATGGCTGTCGTTATGACGGGTTTTGCGGTCATGTTTGGCCTGCAATATCTCTTTGCAGCTGTGATTCTTTGCGGCATTATTCAGACAATCTGCGGCTTATTCAAACTCGGTAAATTTATCCGATTAATTCCTCATCCGGTTATGCTAGGCTTTGTAAATGGCTTAGCGATCATCATCGGCAAAGCTCAATTTGGCCAACTCAAAGAAAACGCTAAGGTTGTTTTTAATGAACAATCAGGCTTATTTGAGATAGTCAGTGGTTGGATGACTGGCACGACGCTTTATACTACGCTGGCGATTATCATTGCAACTATGGCAATTATTAACTTTCTACCTAAGCTGACCAGGGCCCATAACATGGCATTTGTCAATTAAAATAGAGACATAACACTAAATAAGGCAAAAAATCGACCATATAGGCTTTTAAACGAAGAAAAAAGTTGTAATAATCACCCGTTACACTTTTTTAAGACTTTCGGACATTAAAAAGGCCATGAGCAAACGCCCACGGCCTTGGAAAATTCAAATCGTCTTTGCTTACGGGCAGGTTCCCCAGTTGGGCCGTGGCAGTGTCCAACTGCTGGCGCCATAGTCGAAACTAGGCAGTCCAGTAGGAATATTTGTGACGCACCAACCGGAAAGGTCCTGATTGAACGAAGATGCATTATAGAACATCCAGCCCATGTTGGTAACATTGGAGGTATCCCAGCCGTCGATGTTTCCGTTGAACGACCATGCATCGAAGAACATATAGGTCATGTTGGTAACGGCTTCAATCCCCTCCGATGTACGTGGCACCGAAACAAGGTTTGTGCAGTGATCAAACGCAGCGCTCATACTTGTGAAGCCCAGTTGCCCCCAGTTATCAACGCTTATCAGCTTATCTCGTTCAGAGGTCCCGCCGCCGTAGTTATAGCTGTCGTACATCGTTGCGCTGCCGGTGACCGAAACGGTGTAGATCCCCTCAGAACTGTAGGTGTGTACAGGCCCCTGGGTGGTTATATGTTCAACATTGCCATCCCCCCAGTCAATAGTTACATTCACCGCACCGGCTAGTGCCAGGGTAACCGTCGTGCCGGCTCCTTTACTTGTGTCCCATTTTGTTTTGAAAGCAGGAGGCGGGCAGGTTCCCCAAATGGGCTGGGGCAGTATCCAACTGGCGGCATCGGTATCAAAGTCAGTCGGCTTAGAAGTAATATTTGTGACGCACCAACCGGAAAGATCCTGATTGAACGCTGATGCATTGCTGAACATTTTGCCCATGCCTATGACACTAGAGGTATCCCAGTTGCTAATATCCTGGTTGAACGCTGATGCACCGCTGAACATTCTGCTCATGTCGGTAACGCTGGAGGTGACCCAACCGCTAATGTCCTGATTGAACGCCCCGGCACCGCTGAACATACTGAGCATGTTAGTAACGCTAGAGGTATTCCAATCGCTAATATCCTGGTTGAAGGCTGATGTAGTGCTGAACATTTTACTCATGTCGGTAACGCTGGAGGTATCCCAATTACTAATGTTCTGGTTGAATAAGTACGCATTGGTGAACATTTCGTTCATGTCGGTGACGTTGGAGGTATCCCAGTTACCGATGTTCCCGTTGAACGCGTATGCATTGCTGAACATCTCGCTCATGTCGGTGACGTTGGAGGTATCCCAGTTACTGAGGTCCTGATTGAACGATAACGCAAAGTAGAACATCCCGCTCATATCGGTAACCGTTTCAATCCCCACTGACGTGTTCGGCACCGAAACGAGGTTTATGCACTCATCGAATGCGTTGTGCATGCTGGTGAAACCCAGTTGCCCCCAGCTATCGACGCTTATTAGTTTATACGCATTGGCCCTAAGGCCTCCGCTGTACTCCTCAACGCTACCGGTAACCGAGACGGTGTATATCCCATCGGAACCGTAGTCGTGCGTGTGTTGACCTGGTGTCGTTACGGTATAAACGCTACTACCGTCTCCCCAGTCGAGAGTAGCGTTCACCGTACCATCTAATGTCAGGGTGACCGTTGTGCCGGTTCCGAGGTTGGTGTTCCAGGTTGTTATAAACGCTGCTGTCGGCTCATCACCCATCAGCCACTGTGAGGCCATAATAGCAAAGTCTTCCAAATCGACGAAACAATTACCGGTTAAATCGGCACTGGGACACGCCGCCCCGGCTATTCCGGAAAAAATCAACAATACAGCCAGGGAAATAGTTAATAGCATCTTTTTCATCTGTTTTCTCCAAACTAGGGAAACATATACAAAAACGCCGAAAATGACCGAATTCCTTCTCTAATCATCCTCTGCCTCACATTGTACCATAATCCCACAATCATTGCAACCCCCACAAAAACCCGCTCCCAGCCCGCTAGAATCGCCGACCAGGGTGTAAGGTGGCCAAACCACCTATTGAGAGAGAGATCGGGCTTAAAAGTCGCTCAGGGCCTTTTATTTTGCAGAAGAGACCGGCAGGGTTGAATAGTGAAGCTCATCCGAAAAGATCAAGCTCCCTGCCGGTCAGTTTCGATTATATCAAATCCACCCAGGTAACTCAAACTCATCGAGTAGGCGGGGACTTTGCAGTCCCGGCCTCTCACACCACCGGGCATACGGTTCCGTACCACGGCGGTTCATTTTAGCCAATCGGTTTTGCTGACCGTTTGGGCAAGTGATATTAAGTTCAATCTTCCAAAGTACAACCTTGAAAAAGCTAAATTCATGTGGCTGGCTCCGGAATTGAACCATGGCCCTCGGCCATTATAGGCTGACTTGGCAGCATGTTCTGGTGACAAGCCACGCTTGATTAGTTTTCTTTGGCGAATTCTGGGACGTTTCCATTGTCGCCAACGGATACATCGTAGCTTACGCCGCAGCCAACTGTCAAGCTCTATGAAAATCATTTTCGTTTCACTTAAACTAAAATAATTCGCCCAGCCTCGAAGCAATGGATTAAGGTCTTGAGCAATAAAACGAGCCAGATTTCGGCCCCGTCCTATGCGTATCAAGACTTTAACTTTAGCTTTGAATCTTTTAATCGATTCTTTAGAAGGCTTGAGCTTAGCTTTCTTATTGGTCGTTACAGTATAGCCCAGAAAGCTTCGTTTCCAGGGCCTATCGACTTTGCTTTTGGATTCGTTCACTTTTAGTTTTAGAACATTGGATAGAAATTTACTAATTGATTCTAACACTCGTTTTCCGGCTCGCTGACTTTTGACATAAATATTGCAATCATCAGCATAACGAGAAAATTTATGCCCTCGGCTGGCAAGCTCTTTGTCCAGTTCGTCCAGCATAATATTTGAAAGCAATGGACTCAAAGGTCCGCCTTGCGGTGTGCCTTTTGGCGATGACGACAGTACTCCATCGACTAAAACGCCAGCTTGAAGATAACGCCTAAGTACCCCCAGAAGCCTTGTGTCTTTGATTTTAAGGGCAATCTTAGACATCAAAATGTCATGATTAACTCTATCAAAGAATTGTTCTAAATCCATATCAACAACCCAGCGATACCCCTGATTGAAATATCTTTGGGATTGCTCTACTGCCATATGCGCTGAACGTTTTGGACGGAATCCAAAACTCGATTCGGAAAAACCCGGATCAAACATAGGCTGTAATACCTGACTAATCGCTTGTTGTATCAAACGATCGGTCACGGTCGGTATGCCTAATTTGCGAGTTCCGCCTTTAGCTTTGGGTATCTCTACCCGAAGCACAGGAGCGGGCCTATATCGACCTGAAAGCAATTGCTCTTTTATCGCAGGCCAATTTACTGCAAGATGCCTTTGCGTATGTTTTATTTCTAAACCATCAACGCCAGCAGCTCCTTTGTTAGATTTGACTTTTGACCATGCACGCTGCATGTTCGATTGTTCGACCACCTGCTCCATCAGAGAGTAATTCGAGTTGTTGGCTGTTATTGAAGTAGTTACCGATACTTGATGCACCAATTGCTTATCTGAGCAGTTCCGCTGCCTAACTCCACTATTGGCTTGATTTTCATTACTCATTTTCTGCTTCACCATATCAGTAAACCTCAAACTTACCAACCACGACTAAAATGTTCGGGCCTTCGATTATGTCGAACTATAATCTACTATGCCCTCGGCTGACTTCTGTATGCCCATTTCATTATCTCTTGATAATGATAGCTCGTGGCAAACATACAGATCTCCCCGGGTAATGCACACTTGCTTTCATGTTTA
>JAEIOG010000098.1 GCA_016342495.1 Phycisphaerae bacterium | reverse complement strand
CTTAACACCATGGTTAAAAATAACCAAATTTGGGGTGAAAATGTTGAAAATTTAGCTTGACGAAAGACAGTCGCTACTTGCTAATTGGAATATGAATATTAAATCTGAATAAGATTTTTTGAAGGAAGGAATCAGAATGGAATTTAAAGCTAAATATGCATGGCAGTTGCCGTTGGCGGGCTGTGGCGTTTCGGTGATTATGAATTTTGCGGGTCTGGGTGCAAAAGCAGAGTCGGGGTATTCATTGATTGGCCTTGTTGGAGCCCTGATAATGTTGGCTATGATTGTAATGGGCATTGTCTACATGTTTCGTTGTTTTGGTAAAGGCTATGTCGGCCATGGTATTGGCGGAGCGGTAGTGAACTTGCTGTTGGTTGCTTTGATCGTCTCAGGAATCCATGCTAGCAGAAAGTATCGTGAAATACTTGAACCGAAATACACCTGTAATGAAAGTCTTCAGGGCTATAAAATTATTTACGAAGAAGATGCTGAAGATGGTAAGTTTAGCAAATTCGATAAGATTGTCTGTTCGCTGCCGGAGGGTTATGTTAAAGCTTCTAAGACTGAAATGAATCTTGATGCAATGAATATTGTTTCTCTGTTTAGCATGAAGCACAACGATGATAAATTCTTTGTGTTTTGTAAAAAACTGGGTGGCACTATAGCTCAGGATGATGGGTTTCTGAAAATGCTTAATAGAAAGAAGATAAAGAATAAACTTTACAATTGGTGTGGCCATAAAGTGCCAGCGATGTATGTCTATGAAAAGGGAGCGTTCAATATGGATTTTGTAACAATCAATGTCCAAATACCAGTTTTACCAGAAGCTTTGCAGTTGTCGTTCTTTGGTTCTAAAAGTAATGAAAAGTTTATCGAATCTAAAGTAGAAGAAGTGCTTGATGGTATCGAAGGATTTACGAATTGGAAGATAAAAGATAAATCTTAATAAGATTTTTTGATAATAATAGGCCTGATGATTTAATGGTGTTGTCAGGCTTGGTTAAGTTTAATTACATTTTTAAGAGAATAGAAATATGGCAAAAGTATTAATAATTGGTGCTGGTGGTGTTGGCAATGTCGCGGTTAAGAAATGTGCGATGGTTGCTGATGTCTTTGATGAAATAGTGTTGGCAAGTCGAACCGTGAGTAAATGTGAAGCTATCGCAGCTGAAATTGATCGGCCAATAAAGACCGTTGCAGTTGATGCTGATGATGTTCCGGCTTTGACTGCCTTGATTCAGGAAATCAAACCCGATCTGGTGATGAATCTGGCATTACCTTATCAGGATTTGCATATTATGGATGCCTGTCTGGCAACCGGTGTTGATTATCTGGATACTGCTAATTATGAGCCACTAGAGGAAGCGAAGTTTGAATACAGTTGGCAATGGGCTTATCATGACCGTTTCAAAGAAAAGGGCATTATGGCTCTACTGGGCAGTGGCTTTGACCCGGGTGTGACCAATGTATTTTGTGCTTATGCTCAAAAACATTATTTTGATGAAATTCATTATGTTGATATTGTCGATTGCAATGCTGGTGATCATGGCCATCCGTTTGCGACTAATTTTAACCCTGAAATAAATATCCGGGAAATTACCCAAAAGGGTAAATACTGGGAAGATGGACAATGGAAAGAAATTGAAGCGATGAGCGTTTCTCAGGATATTGATTTTCCTGAAGTTGGCGTTTATCGTGGCTATCTGCTTTACCATGAAGAAGAGGAATCACTGGTCAGGAATATCAAAGGGTTAAAACGCATTCGATTCTGGATGACTTTTGGTCAGGAATATATCACTCATTTACGCGTGCTGCAGAATGTGGGCATGACCAGTATAGAACCTGTTGAATATCAAGGTCAGCAGATTGTGCCATTGCAGTTTTTGAAAGCAGTATTGCCTGACCCAGGAAGCCTGGGGGTTAATTACAAAGGTAAAACCTGTATTGGCTGTCAGATCGAAGGTGTCAAAGATGGCCAAACCAAAAAGATTATGATTTATAATGTTTGCGAACATGCGAAATGTTATGAAGAAGTGCAATCTCAGGCAGTTTCTTATACTACGGGAGTACCGGCGATGATTGGCGCTAAGATGATGCTCGAAGGTAAATGGAAAGATAAAGGCGTTTTCAATATGGAACAGTTCGATCCTGATCCATTTATGGAAATGCTTAATATCCATGGTTTGCCTTGGAAAGTTATTGAGATGTAGATAGAGTGAAAAATGAAAAGTTGTGGTATCGCTTATGTGATACTATTTTTATCAGCATGGGCATAGCCCATCCTTGTGGTTGAAAGACTGTTTAAGTCTTTTGTGTTATGAATGAATTTGGTGGTATCAATGACAAAAAATAAAAAAGAAAATCAAGGATGGGTACTGCTTTCCTTGTTATTTATAGTTATTTTTATTATTGTCTGCGCTGTTGTATATTTTTCTACCAGAGCTTATGTCATTGCTACCGCTCAGGAAGACATTGAAAATATGCTATTGCAACATCGTGGTTTGCATAGCTATGTTCAGCTTAATGCTCTCCCGGAACTGGAAAAACTTAAGTCTAAAGGTGATTTTAAAGAGGGGGCTTATTCACCTGTCCTGTTTTCATCTTCATATATGGTTCGCAATTTGCATAATTATTTTAATGATGAAAGAGAAAAAAACAACCTACCTCCTTTGTACTATAAATTGGCAGCCACCAATCCCAGAAATATTGTTAACAAAGCTGATGATTTTGAGCTGGAATTATTGAAAGAATTCAATGAAAATAGAGAGATAACCAGTTTTAAGGAGATAGTTGAAGAAGATGGCAAGGAATATCTGTATATGGCTATTCCCTTTATGGCTAATGAGCAAAGATGTATGGCCTGTCATGGCCCACGTGAAGATTCTCCCAAGGATTTGCAAAAAATCTATGCGGGGCAAGGTGGTTTTGATGAGACGATTGGGGATATTCGTGCGATTGAATCGTTAAAAGTTCCTTTAGATCATAGTTTTGGAATAGTTTATATCATTTTATTGTCAACAGCTATATGTGTTGTTGTTTTTGCAGGACTGATGTTCTTGAATTTGCGATTAAGGAAGATGGCTGTTGCCCGAGCAGAGGTTTTGAGTCTGACGGAAAATAAGTTTAGAGACCTTGTCGAAACTACAAGTGACTGGATATGGGAGTCAGATGATACCAGCGTTTTTGTATATGCCAGCCCAAAGGTTAAAGACTTATTGGGTTATGAAGTAGGTGAGATATTAGGCAGGAAGCCAACTGATTTCATGTCTGGCCAAGAGGCCGAAAGAGTAGCTCTTTATGTAAAGGAGACATTTTCTAATAAAGATATTATTACTCGTATGGAAAACATTATGATTCATAAAGATGGTCATATTGTTATTATTGAAACATCAGGGGTTCCAATAATAGATGATAATGGACTGTTGACAGGTTATCGGGGTGTTGCTCGTGATGTTACCGAACAAAAAAAAGCTGTGCAGGATTTACTTCATAGTGAAGAGCAATTCCGTACCGTATTTGAATCTGCCCAGGAAAATATCTTGATCTGGGATGAAAAGCTAGACTATTTATTTGCCAATCAGGCCTCTATCGATTATGTCGGTGTTACGCGTGATAAAGTTATAGGGAAAAATATTCGTGATGGCCTGGGCCATGTTCCGGAGTTTATGAATTTATGGATTGGTCGTATCGAAAAAGTTTTTCGGACAGGTCAATCTTTTCATTTTGAAGATCAGTCAGTGATACAAGGTCAGATTTTATATTCAGAATCCAGTATGATCCCAATATGTGGTTCGCAAGGTGAAGTTACTGCTGTTTGTGTAATTCATCGTGATATTACCGAGCGAGTGCGAGCGGAGCGCGAACGAGAAATTTTATTGCAAAGTCTGGAGGCAAAAAATAAGGAATTGCAGAGCATTGCATATGTTGCTTCGCATGATTTGAGGAGTCCATTGGTAAATATTCAGGGTTTTAGTCATGAGCTTCAGGATAATTGTGAGCAATTAATTAAACTCTATAAAGAAAAACAGAGGGCAGCTGAACAATCAGAGCAAATAAAGCTATTACTTCATGAATATATCCCTGAGTCATTGAAATATATTATCGCCGGGACAGATAAAATTTCCAATTTGATTGACGGTTTGCTTGAAGTTTCACGGATTGGCTCGGCCAAAGTCAATACTGTAGGCATTAATGTGAATAAGCTTATAGAGCAGGTGCAATGTGCTATGGAATTCCAGATTAAAGAGGGGAATTTTGAAATAAATATTGGAGACCTGCCTGATTGTCTTGGTGATCCTGTTATGCTCAATCAGGTTTTAACAAATATTGTTGGAAATGCCTTGAAATACGCGGAACCAGCTAGAAAAGGGCAACTAAATATTAATGGGCATATTGAAGATGACCGGAGTATTTATTGTTTTCAGGATAATGGCATAGGTATTGATAGTGCTAACTGCGATAAAGTTTTTGAAATGTTCCATCGCCTTGATCCTAAAGGTTCTGTCAGCGGGCAGGGGCTTGGTTTAACTATAGTTATGAGGTTGCTGGATAGAATGGATGGCCGGGTGTGGGTGGAATCGCAAAAGGGTGAAGGTTCTAAATTCTTTGTGTCATTGCCTCATACTAAAGAGTGATTATTGCATTTAGCCCCAATACCATACCGTAACAACACCATCATTTTTATCTTCGGAATGGGAGATACTTATAAGGTTTTCTTTGCCAATACTGGTGGCAAATTCGCTGGCTTCCTGAAATAGAGATTGGAAGCTCGAAAAAACTCCTCTGAATATTCTAAATTTGACTTTCATTTGTACTTCTCCTGAGAAATCATATCAAACTGGTATTTTATTTTTTTTTTTTTACAGATTCCAGGCTTTGGCAAAGTTTTCAAAACTTCTGTCATAAGTTTTTTCATCTTCAGGCGGGAAACAGCAACCGGGCAGTTGTTTGCTTTTGAGATGATATTGCAGGCATTCGCAGCATATACCGCGTTTGCCACATGATGTATATGTGCAGGCGCAATCTTTTGAATTCTGGTCTTTTTTACATTCCATTTGAACACTCCTTTTTATATCGCGGTAGAGGTGCTGTCTTCAACGGCATTACTTGTCGGCAGATGAATGACAAAAGTAGTGCCTTCACCGGTTTTGCTTTCGACGGTGACATTGCCATCATGTTCTTCGGTGATTTTTTTGACAACAGCTAAGCCCAGCCCCGTTCCACCCTGGCCTTTGCTGGAGCTAAAGGCTTTGAAAATGTTATTCATTATATCTTTGGGTATACCTGGACCATTGTCGGTTACCGATATTACAGCTTCATTTTTTGCGGTATCAAATTTGGTTTTAACCGTAATAATGCCTTTGCCTTGTGGTATGACATCCATTGCATTTAGTATCAGGTTTAATATGACCTGCTGGATGCCATCAGGGTCAACCGGAATTGCTGGCAGGCTTTCGTCAAGGTCAGTAAACAAACCAATTTTCTTTTCTATGGCCTGGCCAGCGAGCATTTCAATGATTTCGGCGATCAGGTGGTTAAGCTGGGTTTGAATTAAATTAGGCTGGCGGACTTTGCTGAAAGCCAGCATGTTTAATACAAGGTTTTGAACGCGTGTAAGATTGCGTTGAACGATAGTCCAGCCTTTTTGGGCGACATTATATTTCTTTTTATTGAAACCCATTTCGACCATATCACCCGCACTTTGGAGGCCTTGCAGGATGTTTTTGATGCCATGGGAGATATAGGCAACAGTTTCACCCGCAGCGGCCAGACGTTCGGCCTGTACGCCAGCGTGATAAAGCCTGGTATGTTCCATAGCTACCCCTGTCTGATAGCCAATGGCCGTCAATAGCTGAAGCTGTTCGGTGGCATAGGTGTGGGTTGCTACGGTGGTGTCAACGTAGATTACGCCGATGATCTGGTCTCGCACGGTAATTGGTGCACATAAGGCCGAACGAATTCCGTAATTCTGCACGCTTTTACCTTTGGCGAATCTTGGGTCTCGCATTGCATTGGAGCATATCACACCTTCATGGGTACGTAATACGTGGTCTACAATGGTTCGGCTGATTGTAATTTCGCCGGAATTTTCAGAATCACGATAACGAACGACAATGGGCTTCAGGTCAGAATCTGCATCGTCACGCATCAGAATAAAGCCGCGGTCGGTGGGTAGATTATTGAAAATCATATCCATAACCCGATCTAACAGTTGTTGGCTGTCAAAAACGGTATTAATTGCGTTAGAAAGCTCATAAAGTAATTTGAGATTATTAACTGCGGCTAAAGTTTCCGGGGCGGCGATGATGACCGAATCATCCATAGACGGGATTGTAGCCATAATTGCCGATTCTATCAGGTTGCCGTCGGCATCGATTCTCAGGCCACCGGGGTCACCGGCGATAGAATTTGATTGTATGCCACCAAAGGCAATCAGAGTTGCCCCGCAACGGATCTGATCACCTTGTTTCAATTCCATGAATGAATCGATTTTTACACCATTGAGATAGGTGCCATTAGATGATGTCAGGTCGCGGATTATCCAGCAGTCGTTGCTTTTGCGTATCAGCTCGGCATGACGACGTGAGACAGTATTATCCTTGATTGGGATATCGGGGCTATTGCGGCCTATCATTATTGGCGACGAATTAATGTCGAAATTATGGCCTTTATCGGAGCCCTGTAATATATAAAGCTTTGGCACTGGTGCTCTAACTTCCTATTTGACAGATAATTAACGATAATATACTTATTTTGACTAAGCTGGTCTCTTGCTAATGATTTGCCATGGTCACAAATATTAATTTTGAGAGTAATGGCATTAAGACCCAGCTGCATCAAAGGAAACATATCCTATTGAATATAACACAGAGACCTAAATGGTAAAATGCTTTTGCTATAAAGTCAAATATAATATGGTGCTGTTTGGTACGGTTTTTATTTTTTTGCTTAAAAGTCATTTTTTTTTAGCCTGATTTTGGCACTTTTATCTATTTTAACACTTAGTCTGAGAATATGGCTCGAATTAGTTGACAATTATACCTGACTGTATTAGTAGATGAATTCAGGTCACGGTGTGCATTATTGCACTATCTTGCTATTGTATTGCTCAATTAGAGCGTAATTATGAATACATTTTGTTCTGCATTGACTTAATCTCCATATTCGTTATATGTTGAATACTATAAGTTTTCAGTACAGGGCAATTTTTTCCCTTGATTTTCTGAACAAAAATCAAGGTTAGCGGGTCGCTACCGCTCGCCGCTGTTTTGTTGGCAGTATTGTGACACAGCCGCCTACGCGGGAATGACATATTGCTAAGTATTGCTTTACTTGGATAAAATGTTACGATTATTATAATATTGATCAGGAAGAATAAAAATGACAATGACTGGTAAGGAAAGAATAAAAAAAGCATTTAATTGTGAAACAACCGATAGAGTTCCCTGGGTTCCATTTGTAGGCTGTCATGCTGGGGCATTGCTGGGCTATACCGCAGAGGAATTTTTCAAATCTGAAGAAAAAATGATCCGGGGCGTACAAAAAGCAATTCAGATGTATCAACCTGATGGCATTCCGGTCGCTTTTGATTTACAAATCGAAGCGGAAGTTTTGGGTTGTGATATAGCCTGGGCCGACGATAACCCACCGGCGGTTATTTCTCATCCATTAGCCAACGGCACAAAGCTGGAAGATTTAAAAGTTCCAACTGCGGATCAGGGTCGTATTAAAATCGTAACCGAAGTTGCTCGCAAACTCTGCCAGGCTAATCCAGATATTGCTCTGTATGGCCTGATAACCGGCCCATTTACTCTGGGTTTGCATTTACTTGGCACAGATATCTTTCTGAAAATGTTTGATGAAAATGCTTATGTCAAAAAGCTGATGACTTTCTGCAAAGATGTCTGTATCGCAATGAGTAAATTTTATCTTGACGCTGGCTGTGATATTATCGCCGTGGTTGACCCGATGACCAGTCAGATTGGTCCGGCTCAATTTAAAGAATTTGTAACTCCTTACATGATAGAAATTTTTGAATATGTTCGTCAGCAGGGCGGTTTGAGTTCTTTCTTTGTCTGTGGCCATGCCCAGCAGAATATCGCGGTTATGTGTGAAACTAGATGTGATAATATTTCAATCGATGAAAATATCCCGCTGGATTATGTCCGTGATGAATGTCTTAAACATAATATGAGTTTTGGCGGTAATCTGCAATTGACAACCGTATTATTATTGGGAAAAGAAATTGATGCCCAGAAAAATGCGATTGCCTGTATCGAAATAGCTGGCGAAAAGGGCTTTATCTTAGCGCCAGGCTGTGATGTCCCTTATGCAACGCCGCCGGCTAATCTCCAGGCGGTAGCGGAAATTGTTTGTGATGAATATAAACGTCAGGTTGCCAAAACCATCGCGGTAGAAGAATCCAGCCAGATGAAGCTGGATTTAGCCGAGTATGGTCAGGCCGATAAAGTTATCGTGGATATTATTACGCTGGATTCTGAAGCATGTGCGCCTTGTCAATATATGGTTGATGCCGTGCGGAAGATCGCCCCGGAATTTGATGGGATTGTCCAATGGCGTGAACATAAGATTAAATATCGCGAATCATTAGTTTTTATGGCATCGCTGATGGTAAGGAATATCCCGACGATTTGTATTGATGGTCAAATCACCTTTGTTTCACGTATTCCGCCTAAACATGAACTTATCGCCGCCATTCAGGATAGAATTAATGATAAATTTCGTATGCGAATCCAGCAGCGCAAAGCGGTTATTAATATCTTATCCGGCGATGATGAACATACAAAAATGGTTCAGGGAAATGTTGCCAAAGCTGTCCAGGAGCTTGGTGCTGATGTTGATATCGAAAATATCAGCGACCCTGAAATTATCGCCTCTTTTGGCATTTTCCCGGCACAATGCCCGGCGATTGTGATGACGCAGTATCAGATGAAATCAATTAAGCGGGTGCCGGAAGTTGTGGTTATAAAAGAATGGATTAAAAATCTTTAGCAATTAAATCTGCGAAAAAAACAGAGGTATAAGTAATATCAGTAAAGCACATTGCTGTTTTTTATAAAGGGGTTTCATATTATGGCGAAGAAAATCGATATCTGGTTATTATCCGGCTATCTCGGCTCGGGCAAAACTACCGCTTTGAATCAATTGCTCAAACAGCCCATGTTCGCCGATGGCAGGCTTGCTCTGATTATAAATGAATTTGGCAAGGTTGGCGTTGATGGCAAGCTGATCGACGAAGGCGACTATGCCAAATTTGAAATTAATAAGGGTTCGATCTTTTGTATCTGTACCAAAACTGACCTATTAAAGATATTCAGTAATATCATCGACAATGATTTAGCTGATACGGTTATTGTCGAAGTTTCCGGCGTCGCCGAACCCAGCGATATCGAACAACTGATAACCGAAGATTATCTTGTGCAGAAGCTAAATGTCCGCGCCAATCTTTGTTTTGTTGATGCGGTTAATTATACCAAAGTCAGTGCCTTTATGAAAAATGCTGTCATGGGGGTTCGGGTTGCCGATGGCATTATCATTAATAAAACCGATCTGGTCAGTGAGACCATCATCAAAGATCTCAAAGACAGATTAAACCAACTCAATGACCGGGCCCCAATTGTTTCAACTTCATTTGGCAAAATCGATGATGGGTTTCTTGATTCGTTAAATCATGTTCCAGCCAGTAAAGCGGCATGTTTATGTCCGCCCCTGGAAATGCCAGTGGTCAGCTTCAGTACCGATAGAATAATGAAGCGTTCGGCTTTTGAGGCGGTTATTATGGCTCTGGCTGATAATATTTTGCGGCTCAAAGGCAATATCAGCTTTGATGATGGCCATCGTTTTGTTGAGATGGTATTATCGGAAAAAACCGAAACAGAACCCATCGAAGGCTTCGATAAAGCTACTAGCTTTACTGCCATCGGCTGGGATATCGAACAGGTGAAACTGCAACAGGATTTTGAAGCTTGCTTTCTTGAGGAAGAATTAGATTAAAAGTAAAAAAGTGGAAATCACAGAGACACAATGGTGTCAATCCCGTATAGGGCCGAAACTATCCTTGTCGTCCACGCGCTGGCACTTGTGGTTATAGTGTGCCATTTGCGTGGGGATGATTCTTCATATTTAAATCCGCTTTAGAAATTCGTCTCTATTGAAGTTTGCCAAGTTATTAAATTCGTCACGGCTTTGCTCGAAACGGCACAATGGGTTATAGGGGCAATATTGGCAGGTATTTGTGGTGCCACTCTGGGCCGGGTGAATATCGATATTGCCGTTGATAATATTCTGGCCAAGGTCAGCCAGTTTGCTTTGGCAATAATTCAGCACCGCCTGCATTTGTTCGGGTTTAAGCACGGTTTTATTTGATCCGCTATAGGCGGCATCTTTTTTGGAAACCTGAACTGAATAATAGCTCGACCAGCCGCTATCGGTGACTTTATCAATTTTATCATACACATCACCATCGAAAAGGCCTTTGGCTTTCATATTGCTTTTTAAGGGCAAATAAAAGCCCGCAACCGGGGTGATATTATCATCAGGATTATTTTGTAGAACCAGTAAGTAGCTGATCAACTGCAGGGCCCGACCATAATAAAGATCGCTGAAGCTGAAAGATTTTTCCGAAGTTTTATAGTCAATAACAATCGCCGCAGTTGAACCATCTTCCAGCGGGCATAAATCCAGCCGGTCAATCTTGCCACGCAGGGTTAGATTGCGCCCATTACCTAAATCAATTGTCAGAGACGGCAGAATCTTATCTGCGCCGAATTCCAGTTCCGCACCTTCCTGGGTGAAATCGCTGGCCTTACCGACTTCACGCAGCCATAGACAAAGTTTACGGAATTCATCTATCATTTCATCAAACATATATTTATCCCGGCTGGACCGTTGATAAAGCATTCCAAGATGCTTGTCTCGTTTAAATACCATATCCGGCAACGAATCAACTATCTCATCAAGCTGCTCATCAGTTAAACTCTGCCAGTTTATACCTTGCCGACGCATCTGCTTATAGAAAATATAAATAGCTTCATGATAGAAATTACCAATGTCCAGGGGCGAAAAATCGGTGCTTTCCTTTTCTTTAAGTTTCAGGCCATAGGCCGAGAAATATCGAAATGGGCAGTTGGCAAAGGTTTCCAGCCGGGTAATACTTCCGGTTAAATCGCCGGGATAAAGCCTTGCGATAGTTTCATCATCGAGACCTGCTTTATTATTCCAGAATATCCCCGCTAAGGCTTTGTCGATATTGTTTTTTTGAGATTGATTGCTGTTGAAATAATTCCACAGTGCCAGCCATTCGGCTTCAGGAATCTGGCCATTGCGGATAACCGCCAGCTTCTGGGTCAGTGCCAGTCCCAGTCTTTCTTTACTGGAAATATTATTTATATTGATATTGCTGTCATCATCAGGCAGAACCGTTTCAACAAGATTCGGGCAGGCGTCTTTGATTCTTTCGATCAAAAGCGAACGGTTCAATGCCTTGCCGTCATCATCGCTGTTGGCATAGCTGATCTGGATGAATTCGCTGGCACGGGTCAATGCGATATAAGCAAAATATCGTTCGGAAAACAGTTTTTCGGTGCTGTCCGGCGCTAATTGAAATTCTTTATCGCGGAGAAATTGCCTTTGCTGGTCGGTAAGGAATGTTTCCGCTGCAACAACTTTCGGGAAGATCCCTTCATTAACACCGGGGATGAATGCAGCTTTGATTCCCGGCTGACGGGATCGGTCAACTGAACCAATTAAAACCTGGTCCAATGCAGGTGGAACCAAAGGCAATGTCAGAGAATCCATCGCCGGAATAAGTACATCCATAAAATCAAGCAGAGATAATTGTACCTCACCCAGGCAGGCCGAGATTTCATCAAGCAAATCAGTAGTTTGACTGCTGACTTGCTGATGTTCCTGGGCCTGATCAGGCTTGCCATCATCTTTGGCCTGTTGAATCCAGACTTCCAGCTTCTGCTGAATACCGAGATTCTCTATTAGATCGGTAAGCTGGTAAATTACCTCTTTTACTGTTGACTCCGGCTTTGTACAATTGATGGCCAGTTTTCGCAAAGGCTCAATAATAATTGATTTTAATTCACTGAAACCCGAATCTCCCCAAAACTTATCATCCAGCCAGTCAGCCCCATTAATATCATTATCAAGACAATAATTCTGGATTTTATCAATATCTTTTCGTTCAATATCCAGCAGGTCACTTTTGAGATAGCCAAAGACATATTCACTGCGATATCCCGAAGCAACAATCTGCAAAGCTGACCGGATAAAAGTAATAAGAGGATGCTTATTGATTGGCCGTCGGGCATCAATAAAATAAGGAATACCATGCTGACTGAATGATGATTCCAGTAGTTCCTTATACAGTTCTATGTCGCGGGCAATAACAGCAATGTCACTGAAATGATAATCTTTTTGCTGGCATAGCCTTAGAATTTTATTTGCGATAGCATCAACTTCACGGCGGCGGTCCGGTGCTTTAAGAATAGTGATTGTATTATTAATATCCGGTTGATTTGTTAATTCCGTATCGTGTTGTCTGTTGGCGGGTTTGAAAATATTTTGCTCAAGCAGTTTTATCGGTAAGTTTGATTCAAAACGGGTTGGTTGACCTTGCCGGGGCAGGTAAATCGGCGGATCTGTTTGAACGCCATAATTGTTGAAAATGGTAGTCAGTCTTTGCCAGGTCTGCAAGGTAGGGAAAAAAACATCCAGCGGTTCAAGCTCTGTCGCCGGGTTGTTGGCTGCCTTAAATTGCGGTGACTGATGATCCAGGCACATGGTAATATAGCAATCACTGGCGGTGTCAATCAGCGAAAGCAGAACTTTTATCTGTTGTGGGGTGAAATACGCAAAGCCATCGAACCAGATTGTCGCGTTTTTAAGAATCGAACTTTTCCCGCAGCTCAGCGAGAGCATATCCAGATAGTCATCCGGGTCGATATATTTCCCTGCGATATATTCTCGATAGTTTTTTTGTAATAGCGAGAGGTCGTGGAGTTTGTCAGCTAATGGCAGAAATTGATTTTGACCCTGGTTGGTAATTTCATCACGCAAAGCGGTCAAATCATTTGAAGATTTGCCATATTGACATAATTCACTCAGCATAGCTGATAATTGGCGGCCAAAGCCTTTGCCGCTGGCGGCACGGGCAAAAACCTTCAACTCGTCTTTATGTCTTTGTAGAAGCCTACCCAGAACCATTTCTTTGCTGAAATTGCTCAAAACCGGCAGATTCGGGCATCCGGTTTCTTCCAGAATGAGCATTGCCAGCCGTTCAAAGCTCAGCACACGCAAACGATGATAGCCCGGGATACGGCCATCGGCTAAAATTGCCTGCTCCATCTGAAAAGTACTCTGGCCCGGGGTAATGAAGATTAATGGGTCGCCCTGGGGGTTCTCCATTAGTTCAGCTATTATATCATCAATACAATAGCGAGTCTTACCACTGCCTGCGGTTCCTGCTATAAATTTTACTGCCAAGGTTCTGCCTCATATAAATAATTATAAACATGTGATAGTGCATAGCGATCAATAATTACTGGCCTGGATTGCCATTAATCTGGGCACTTAGCTGCCAACTATCAGGCAAATCCAGAATGCCCTGGTCCTGGTCATCCATCGCCGATGCGATAGGCACCAGCGAATAGCCATCACCGTCGGCTTCAACGGGCCATCCGGCACTGTCATCATAAGTAAAGCTCAGTATAACACCTTGGGCGATATCTTCAAGCTTTATCATCTCGCCGCCATTAGATAATTTGTCATCGTATTGGCCCGCGATTTTTGCATCTAAAGCTGTGCCGTAGCGGCTTTGGAATGCTGATACGTTTTTAACTGCCAAAACAAACTCACCCGGAGCCAATGAGGTAATATTGCTGCCAGTAAAACTAAAGCTGATACCTTCGGTAAATAATACTCCAGTTAAGTCTAATGTGGTATCGCCAATATTGGTCAATTCGATAAATTCAAATTCATCACTATCAACATCCATTTCACCAGCTATGGCATTTCCTGGATGATACATCAACTCCGATACCCTTAAATTATCAAGTAAATCAGAACCTGCGGCAGGACCAATTACAAATTCAATCGGGTCAGACCAATGGCTATAGCGACCGGAGTCATCTTTCATCTTGCAGCGAACTCGATAGCGTTTGCCAACTTCAAGGCCATTGGCATCGAAACTGTAGCTTGATGAATATGTAGTGATTTCATCAGTCTGATAAGTAGCATTGACTTCGTATTTCATCGATTTGGTCCGGGCATAACCCAAAACTGCATCTGGAGCTTCAACTTCGGCGATACGCCACACCATTGCCGCAAAAGTGTTAGCTCCTTGCGGGTCAGAAAATTTATTTACGGTGAAATTAAGGTCATTAATCGGGTAATTCGCTTGGCCAGAATACGCAATATTGGGCTGATATGGTATATTAGAATCAGCTACCTCAGTTGCCAAAGCTGCCACGCCGAAAGCGGTATAGCCCGGCGAAACATCTCCATGACCTGCAGTGGTCAGGAATTTCTTGTAATATTCAATTATTCCGACGAAGCTCTTTTCGGCCAGACATTCATTATGTTCATAGAATAAGCCACGGTAGTAGCTGTTGACTCTTGGACTGTTGTCCCAGCGGGCCCGTTCGGCATCAATAAATGATGGTTGCCCGGGTTTATAGATAAATGATGATATTTCATCAACCAGTTGGCTGGCCTGTTCGCCATTGAAAAGCAAATCAATCAATTCACGGCCACGGTTTTTATATGCGATTTGGAATTCAGGATAGTTCAGGCACTTGCCGAAGTTTTCCCATGTGGTATAATGTTGACCAACTTCAAATGTCAGGTCAAGATCCCAGGGAATCATCCACCATTTCCCAGTTACTGAATCATTATAATAAATCGTATTGGAATCAACCCGTCGGTCAGAATCATGGACTGCTATACCAATTGCTCGGGTATTATAATAATGTTCAAGATTAATATTATCCTGAAACCACTGTTGGCTTGGCGTTGAATTGTTTATATTGCTTCGCAGCCAGTTTACATCAGAATAATCCGTTGGCTGGGTAGGGCATTGATGGGTATTGTTGGCACCGCTATCCATTCGGAACACATTGCCATCGTTCATATCCCGTTCATCCAGGAAATTGCCATCAGCATATTCCAGAATAATATAAAGCCCCCAGAAGTCGCCATCGTATTGGGTGTATGGGTCGATTTCATTGACGCTGTCGATGACTCGCAGCTGAATATAGTTGGTATCGCAAGCTTCCGCTCCGCCCAATTGATAAAATCTATAGGCCAGCATTTCATTCATAACCATGCCACCTACGCCACGGTCCCATGATCCGGGATGCGGATATTGCCACCACGGACATGTGCCGGTCCCGATATTTAATGTGTCCCGTCCTTCTTTATATTCATTGCCATAATCATCATAGCTAATGAAATCACGAGCGGTATTGAATTTAATCTTCCATTTATTTTTGCCCCATCTAAAGGTAGATGCCTGCCCACGAATTCGATAATGAATATTATCATAGATTTCGTCGCCATAGACTATAGTTCCGGAGAAATAATAGGTCGCATTATCATAGCTGCCATTATATTGGCAGTTAATAATATCATTTTCTCTGGAAATAAGATGGAAAGTTGGCATCTCACCAAAAACTTCCGCATCATAGGTAACAGGTGTGCTTAAAGCAGGATCGCTACTGGATGGATTTATAGCCCCAGTATAAGATGAAACCCCATCATAAACAAAATAAACAAAATTCTGCTGATCATCATCGGCAAATGGCGCTTGTATCTTATCGCCATTACTATCACTTGCAATGATACGATACCGGATTAAACGCCGATGTTCCTGTAATTCCTCTGGCAAGGTAATGCTGAAAATGTTGTCATCAGCCAGCGTATCGCCATTGCTGCCATCATCATACATTGTAATTTCAGTCCAGTTAGCCGAATCTTCATAATCTGGATTAGGCACAGTTGCCGGATAGGTGCTTGGATAGTTCGGCAAAGTAGCTGGAATATAGGCTCCCGGATCGACAATCTGATAGGCAAGTTTTACCCATGCCAGGCCATCATCGTCAGAAATTTTTGCCGTTATGGTTACTGGCTGATTTGAAGTTGGTTTAGCGGGGGTATGATTTACCTGTCTGATATTTGGCGGAACATCCATGCTGTAAGATTTATTTTTACTTCCTGGTGATGGCGTTTGTGTTATTTCCTGTGGATTATCTGGCGATGTCTCAAGAATAATATCAAATGCCAGATCGCTGGAAGTGATGTCTTGGTTCATTATATGAACAGCTATGGTATTGACACCGCTATGCAGATAAGTGTTGGCATTATTAAGAGTCATATATTCCCAGCTGGCATTGTGATTTATTGCCAGGGAATCATAATATTTAATCCCGCTTGAAACATGTGGCCTTGTCACCTCTATACCATTTACCCATATTATACAACCATCATCAACGAAAAAGGATAATTTTAAAGTATCAGGGATTTCCATGCCCGCTGGGATCGTAAATCCCTTGCGAAGATATACCGATGTATAATTATATCGCATATCATTAAAGAACGTATTGTTCTGGGTATATTTATAGCCAAAACTAGCTTGACCTTCATTCCAGTCGTTCCCTTCCTGATAATCGCTTTGATACCAGTTGCTTTCCGGTTCTGATGTACCTTTGCGATACTTCCATAGTTCCTGCTCATCGATCAATATTACTGGTTCTTGAGGTTCTTCGGTTTCGGCGCCAAATCCCGATGATCGCCAGTTTGAACCAAGATCATTGTCATGCATTGGATTAATCAATTCCATCGAACAACCCTGACCTGCAGCAGCGGTTGGCCAGGGAAAGCCTGCCCCATAATCAACTCTGTCAACAGTCTTGCCATCGGCGTCATCAAGGTTAATCTCTTCACCTGTGTTTTTTAATTTGCCTTCAAAAGGACCAAATACAATTGATGGGTCAACATTATAAAATTCCGCTAGTCGTTCAGGGTCTTGCGCGACAATAATATATTGGCCACCAGCAATAGTTGTATTTTCTGGGAATGTATAAGAAACACCGTCAGTGAATTGCCAGAAGCTTATATCAATTGCATAAGCGGATGCATTATAAAGTTCAATGAATTCCAGTGGCTCAATCTTGGAATCGCTCTGGTAATTGATTTCATTTATGACAATTGCGCCATTTGAAACTTTTTGCCAGTTTTTAGATATAGACCTGAAGTTTTTTATATCGACTTTGCCGTCAGTCTGATCTTCGAGCCAACTGTCGGCTAAAATCGCCAGATCATCGATATTAACGATGAAATCATTATTGAAATCTCCGGCCAGTTCTTGTTTAAAATGGGTATTTGATGCCCATACTGCGTTACAAGTCAATAGACAAATGGCTAATAAATTTAAATGCACTCTCATCTGGTCCTCCTGGATATTTACTACAATATTCCAACTCATTCTTTACAATATTTCAGGTATTACCAATATCGGCATATATAATGCCTGAAAAAAGGTTTTTCCCAATAAAAACCATAGAGCAAACGTTGCGTTCTCTATAGTAAAAAAAACTATCAGAACATCAATTCTACAATAAAAAAACTCTAATTTAGCACAAAAAATCAATAAAATTTATCTTTTTCACTATGTTTTCACTTTCAAAGCCCCTAGAATAATTATGACTACGGTATAAAAATTTTGTTGAAGTCCATATAAAAGCTTTAAGTAAGGACAATAAATTATGATAAGTATTAATCGAAGAGAAATGTTGGGCATAACTGCTGGTATGGCAGTAGCTTCAACAGGTCTATTGAGTGGTTGCCAAATGATTGGTAAGGAGCAAACAGTGAAAACAGATAATTTCAAAAAACTTAAAAATGCTGACTTTTATGATGCACAGGGTAACTTATTAGCCGATAAAGCTGCCCAGGCATATTATGAAATGATGCGTTATCACAATTATCCAGTCTATGATGTTCTAAAAACCGAAGAGTTTTGGGCTATCGATTTTGGATTAAAGAATTTTAGCGAATGTGGTATGGCTGGTATCTTCTGGTGTAATGACTATGAAGACCGTTATTTTGGCCATGAAATCTACCTGCTACCGGGCCAGATGATTGTGGAACATCGCCATATGAAGACTGAAAAAGCCGGACCGAAGATGGAAGCCTGGCAAGTTCGTCATGGCTCTATCTGGACATTTGGCGAAGGCGAAGAATCTCCCGAATTTGCTAAATTATGTCCTCCAATACACAAAAATATCGCCAAAGCTCGCAATGTAACTGAATTGAAACCTGGTATGCTTAATAAGCTTGATGTCGCCGAAACCTGGCATTTCATGCTTGCTGGTCCTGAAGGTGCTATTGTCACCGAATATGCAAACTATCATGATAATGATGGCCTGCGTTTCCAGCATCCCGATGCCATACTTGGCTAATAAAACAAAACGAAATTGCACAGTCCCTTGGAGCATGTATCCCTCACGATACATGCTTTTTTGTGCGCCGGGCATGATTTTATGCTCATGGGGTTAAAGTCCCCTGCGGGCTGTGATGAGCAGAACCGCAAGACGACAGCAACTGCGGTATCGTGAGGTATTGTGGGAAGGAAGCTTTAGTCAAAAGTTGGGCTGGACGAACAGAAACCGGATACCAGGCCTGTGTCGCTGGGTAAGCGAGCAATATATTGCGATGCCCAATACTCATCCGGAAGCGACGGAGGTAAATTCGGTCAGAGCCAACTGGAAGTGTAAAATCTTACCCTTTGGGTATAGAATTGTTAATGGACGGCAGGTATAAGCCTAATCCGGTGCGGGGAATTTGTATTCCCAAGGCGATTTGGACTGCCCGATACCAGTTGGGTTTTGATAATCAAACCCAGCAAGGGTTGGCATCAAAGCCAATAAGGGGGCTTTCCGGGCTTGTCTGCCAGATTTGATGTCAAAATGCCCATCCTGAGGGTATGAAATGCTTGAACGGTAAGTTTATACGTTATGCCGATGACTGTAATATACTCATAACTATTGAGTTTGTCCATTTTACCTGCCTGTAAGTTTATATCCGGCAATACTTTAGCATTGGCTCTGCCAGATAAAATCATACCCTTTGGGTATAATAAGGAGAAATCGGTTGTTGGTTTCTTTAGATTCAGCCGTGCGCTGAGCACCTTTCTTGGCTATCGGCTGTTTCGGCGACGGGAGCCTTGGCTTGTCCTGCAAGAGTATCTCCCGTTTTAAGGGCAAGATTTGTGAATTGACACGGCGTAACAAACCGGGGAAATATTCAGAGATAATCGCAAGACTAAATCGAATGCTGATTGGCTGGACGAACTATTATCGTTATATTCGCAGCGATAGTAAATTGAAGGAGCTGGATAGCTGGATACGCCGAAAGTTGCGTGTGATAAAACTCAAACAGCTAAAGCGATGTTTAGTTCAATTCACGGTAAAATACCCTATTCTAAAACATCATATTGTGTATCATATTTCTTAGTAAAATCGTAAATCGGTGAATAAGATGTGTAGATTTATGCAAAGAAATAGTTGGAAGGCCCAGTTTATATGGGGCTCTGCCCCAAACCCCGAGATTTTTCGCTTTAAGGCCTACGGCAGGTTGATAATAAAACAGGCGGTCCTTATTATAGAACCGCCCGTGCCGTTTGGCATCGCCCCGGCGCTCAGGTTGCATCTCTGCAGAGCCTTATCCTCCGTTGCGACATTTTTATTATATCCTGAATCAGGATTAATTCAAGTTGAGAGTAAGGAGATGTGATATGCAAAAATGGGACGGTTTAGTCAAAGCGTATTTAAAGGAATGCCATATAAGAGATTTGGCCACAGGAACTATTGATAGGTTTCGCCATGAACTTGATCGCTGGGGGTTATGGT
>JAEIOG010000097.1 GCA_016342495.1 Phycisphaerae bacterium | reverse complement strand
ACTACAGTGTAACTCATATCCCGCTATTTTGAAATATTTAGTTTTAGCCCCACCTCATATGGGATGGCTGTGAAAGATTTTATAAAAATATCGTATTATCAGGATGGGAAGAACTGGGCTGCGATTAATCATAGAAGTCCGGAATATCTTGATGATTTTGATATGTTTGGTTTAGGTGATCCAAGCAGCGATCCTAATGATGCAGTGAGCAGGTTTGGGTATTCGCTTATGCTTGGCTTATTGACAGGATTCCCATGTACTGAGACGGTATACTGGTGTGTTGATGGCAAGGTTAATCAATATGCAGTGAAATTTGACAGACTTGACAATAGGAATGATGTTTATTTTCCAGCGTATGCTAAATACAGCGAAAAACTAAAAAAGATTTTGATGTTTTGTGGCGGAGGAATCGGCACAGTAAACGCTGAAGGTAAATTTCAGTGGATTAAGCGGCTTGGTGATGATAATCATATTCAGATGCACTGGGATGGCAGTTTGGACGGCAGCAGATTTGCATATTGCACGGTTGTCTCTGGTGTAAAAAGGCGTTTTAAAACCTGCGTGGTAGATTTGCAAAGCGGTAAAGAAATTGAATTGGATTCTGATATCTATATAAGATGGGCATGTTTTCAGAATAATAGTTCTGTTGCGATAAAGGTTGGAGATGATGTTATTATTGCCAAATTTGATGCTAAGGGGAAGATAAGGTATGAAATACTAGAAGGAAAGTGTCGCGATAAAAATTTATGTGGCTATCGAAATGGTAAGTTGATCTTAAAAGAATATGATGACGACGATGAAAAAATTATCCTCTATTATGGCGATAGCAAAACGACACTTGATGATAATTGGAGTTTTCATTTTTCACAGCAGGCTGTTTTTCTCACTCAAAGCACCTATCAAGGCCTCCACGACGAACCTACAAAAGTTTATCATTGGTTAGACAATGGCAGGCAAAAGTATATTGGTCAGTATAATGACAGTAAGGTTATCAGTAGTGGGCAAAATGAGCGGGGGTATTGGAAGGCATTTGAGGATGGAACGGTCAAGGTGTTTACCCCTGATGGGATTATTGATGAGAAGATTAATTTGAGTGGGATGAAGAAATAGTTTTAAAAATTTTGTATAAAAATGGCGTATTGAGTAAATTAGTAATTGGATAATAAACTAATTTGATGAGGATAAAACTATGAAATTGAGTCGTCGTGAAGCGTTGAAGGTTATGGGTGTTGGATTTTGTGCAGGAGTTGTGCCGGGGTGTATGGCTAAAGGGATCGCTAAGACAATGCGCAAGCCTAATATTCTGGTAATAATTTCTGATGATGCCGGCTATATTGATTTTGGTTGCTTTGGCGGCAAGCAGTTTCCTACGCCTAATATTGACAGATTTGCCAGGCGGGCGGTGCGATGTACCAATGGCTATGTGACAGCTTCGGTTTGCGGGCCCAGTCGGGCCGGCCTAATGACCGGGCGGTATCAGCAGCGTTTTGGCCATGAGTTCAACGGGCCATCATCGCCAACCCCGGGCTTTACCAAGGAAGATATGGGGCTTGATACTCAGGAAAAGACAATCGCCCAGCATATTAAGCCTTTGGGCTATAAAACGATGGCCCTGGGTAAATGGCATTTAGGCTCGCTGGAGAAATATCATCCGCTGCAAAGGGGTTTTGATGAATTTTATGGTTTTCTGGGTGGCAGCCGTAGTTATTTCCCATTAGAAAAAAAGCAACAGAATGTCAATGCGGCAATGCGGCGGGGCGATGAGAAAATTGATGAGGTGGCAGAAATAAAATATCTCACCGATGATCTGACCGCCGCGGCGATTGATTTTATTGATCGAAATAAGCAGGAACCATTTTTTATGTATCTGGCATATAATGCCGTCCATGCTCCAATGCATGGTAAAGAAGAAATCATCGACCAGTTTGGAGAAATATCCCCGAAAGGGCGACGGATTTATGCGGCTATGACGACATCGCTGGATATAGGTGTTGGCAAAGTGATGGATTGCCTGGCCAAAAATAAAATTGATAAGGATACCCTGATTATTTTTATTAATGATAATGGCGGGGCTACAGTCAATAGTTCTGATAATGGCCCATTGCGAGGCATGAAAGGCTCGAAATGGGAAGGTGGCATCCGAGTTCCTTATATGCTCAGCTGGAAAGGGCAATTGCCCGAAGGTGTCACTTATGATAAACCGGTAAGTTCATTGGATATTTTACCAACAGCGATAGCCGCCGCCGGTGGCAAGGCTGAAGCTAAGCTGGATGGTGTTAATTTATTGCCATATCTAACGGGTGATAAAAAAGGCCAGCCACATGAAATTCTATTTTGGCGTCGAGGTGTAGCCGCCGCGGTTCGCCAGGGTAAATGGAAACTTATTAGGGTTAAATCCAATCCTGATTTACTGTTTGACCTGGAAAAGGATTTAGGTGAGACGACCAATATAGCCGGGAAGTACCCCCAGAAAGTGAAGGAATTGTTGGCTGAGCTGACCAATTGGGAAAAAGATTTCCCACTGCCCAAATGGACCGAAGGGAAATATTGGGAAGACAACCAGATCCGTAAACATCAAATGGATGTTATTGGGCGGGATATGGAGAGGAAATATCCATAATCCCATCCCATATTCTGGGACTTTTTCACTACTAGCTTGCTCAATTTGTTGCTTTGGGCTATAATCTTGCCATATTTATTACGACAAACCTATTAAAGGCTCAAAAATGGACATAATTACAATAGATATTGGCAATACCACTATTTCGGTAGCGGTTTTCGATGATGGCAAGCTTGAAAAAAGTACTTTTTTGCCAATCGCCGAACATGAAAAACTCGTTGATGTTCTCAAAGAATATCGTGAAATGTGTGGCCCGCAGGAATTTGGTGCTTCTACCGTTCCGGTGGTTGGTTGCTCGGTGAACCCCAAAGCTACCGAATTGGTCGAGGCGGCATTGGATAAGGCGTTGAATCAGCGATTGCTGCTTGCAGGCCGTGATTTTGCTTTGGAAATGAAAGTTGCTCTCAGCGAACCAGAAGCGGTTGGCTCTGACAGACTTTTATGTGCTTATGCTGCTTTTGAAGTTGTCAACGGGGCGTGCCTGGTGGCTGATTTTGGCACCGCCACTACCATTGACCTGGTTTCTGATCAGGGAATTTTCCTTGGTGGCGTTATATTACCAGGTCTTGATCTGGCGGCCAAGAGCTTAAACGAACATACAGCGGTTTTGCCTGAAGTCGAAATCCAAACACCAACGACTGAATTCGCATTTGGCATTGACACTGTTTCGGCTATTAATAATGGTATCTATCACAGTGCAGTTGGAACCTTACGCCAGATGGCCGAACAGTATGCAACTTATATTGGCACCTGGCCTCAGGTTGTCGTTACCGGTGGCTATTCGAAAATGATAGCTGAAAAATGTGATTTCATAGATTCACTGGTGCCAGAGCTGATGTTCTATGGACTGAACCTGGCCTATACGCGTTATCGACAGAGCCAGGAAGAAGACCTCAGTTCTCAACTGAAAGATGCAAATCTATTCGAAGAAGATGATGAAGAATAAAAATTAACCCCAACACAGAGTTGGGGTTTTTTAATGGGTTGTCATATAATACTTTTGTTTTGTGAATTAAGTCGCCCGTTTTGGCAAGCTCGCTGGAAGGCTCTGATATTTTCTGTACTGACATCAGGGGGCATGCCACCGCCACAGGATAGCATTACTCTTGAGTGGTCTGCGATTGATGCCATTGTTTTTTGTACTTCTATAGCAACCTGTTCAGCAGAGCCGGCGGCCAGAACATCTCTTGGAGGGATATTGCCCAGCAGGGCGATCCGATTGCCGGTCAATTCTTTCATTTCCGTTAGAGTGTGTTCGTGACTGAAATTGAACATATTGACATTCATTTCTTCCAGAAATGGGGCACTGGTAATGCCAGCAGCATCATTGTGCAGAAAATTGACCTTGGCATCAAAGCCTTTGTAGATTTTCTGGAAATACGGAACGACAAATTCCTGGCATTGTTTTTTTCCAACGAAACCAATTATGTCATCTAGCAGCAGGATGCCTTCGATATCGCTGAAGCAAGTCATTTGCCAGTCGATCCAGTCGGTAACAAAATCAGTGACAAGTGCTAATAGTTTATGACAGGCTTTCGGGTCGATCATCATAGCCATCAGGAACTCGGTAGTTCCCATTAGGAACGAGGCGATATTTAGCGGGCCTCTTGAAATGGCAAATTTGATTTGATGGCCATTGTCCTGGATTTCTTGTTGATTATTTTTCAGGCGATTGATGACAAAAGGCAGCATACCATCAGTTTTTACATTTGGTTTTGTTAGGCGGTCAATTTCACTTATATCACTAATGGTTTTCATTGCATGGGGCAGGTTGGTCGGACTCCATACCATTTTTGAACCAAAAGCCGATGGCTCGGTGCACATCCCATATTCTGACCAGAAACCAGGCAAAAATGTGATGTCAGGAAAAGTGTTAATAGCTTTAAAGTTGGCATCAAGCCAGATTCTGTCGCTGCTGTAATAGTCAATCAGCGAACAGCCCGCCCAGCCCGGTAACCAGGGGCTATCTATTATAAAGCCAATTGGTATTTCATCAAATTTTTTGCCCTCGATAATATCAAGGAGTTGTTGCCATTGTTGGTGATTCATATTATATATATTCTATTAGGTAAGTTATTGTTGTTCCATAGCCATTTTCAATGCGGCAGTGGTGGTGAAATATTTTGCTATCATATTTGGTACTTCCCATTTGGGGAGTTTGCCATCAGCTAGATATTTCAGATATTTTTCTGTTACCTGGCCGAAATGAGCTTCGTGCCCAACATGGTATTTAGCAGGAATAACTACTTTCCATTTCCCACCAGAAATTGCCTCCAGTGCTATTCCTGGATATTTTTCTTGCAGGGTTTCGGTGATAGCCATTTGCAAGTCAGCGGCAATGTCATTATTACCAATAGCTTCGACATAAAGAGTAGGTTTATAATTTTCATCTTTGCCTTGCTGAATAATAAGATTACATTTAGTGCCACGCATAATTGAATAATGAGTGTCACCGGCACCTTCTGGGGCCTGATAGTTCCAGATTACTGAAACTTTTGCATGGACATCATTAATTTTATAAGTGAATTCGCCATTGCTGAAAACATTTAAGGTGTTATTTTTTATATCTTTGCTGAGATAATCAGGGAAACTTTCTAGTTGAGTAACTTTGGTAAACTGTTCCTGGCTTAATTCAGTTGCCCAGCGTTTAGCCTGAAGCATTTCGACATTGTTTTTGTAATCTATGATTTGTTCAGGAAAGCATTCCCATTGGATCAGGTCAACAAGATGGGTTGAAACATCGACTATGCCATCGCCTTCCTGGGTGACATCAAAAAACCAACCGGGGCGTTTGATAGCATTGCCGGCGACATATTTAAAGAAATGATGTACACTTTCTTTGGTGATAGCCGGGGCGTCTATTGAGCCTTTTTGCAGTTGACCAAATACCGCTGGGCTATGAGCCAGTTCTTTTTGAAGAACAGTGGTTATTTCATGTCTTTCGGTCATGACATCGTAAAGTAACACATTGTTTTTTTCGGCCTGATCGAAAGCTTCAATAAGTAAGGGGAATTTTTCAGGGGTAATTACCATTGGCTTATCTGCCAGTACATTAAAACCTGCTTCGACAGTTTTGAAAATATAATCAGTTTTTTTGGCGTTATTACCAGAGATAACAACGACATTACCTTTTTTCTCACTTATCATCTTTTCCAGGAAATCAACACCGGTATATACTTTTTCATCCCAACTGGTCGGGTCGTCCTTGCGATTATTAAAACCGTCTATGCGATTAAGGTGGTCCTTGGTGTCAGGGCCATCGGGGCCATAAACATAAACTGTGGGGCTGATCTGATCGTACATGGTTTTTTGGACCAGGGCCGCATGGAAATGGCCCGGGTCTAATGTGATAAGATTTACTTTTGTTTCCGTTGCGGGTTTGTCATTGTCAGTTTTACCGCAACCAGTAATGCCAATGGCCAGAAGTGAAGTTGTAATTGAGATAATGAATATTTTAAACATGTTTTTGTCCTTTTATGCAATAATTATAGTCTCCCAAGGGTCTACCAATAAGTCGACCCTTGGGAGATAGCGATTAGACGCTAAATACCGTTTAATGTTTTTGATATTTATTAATGGCCTATTATCAATAGACCATTGTAACCTGAATCAATTACATTTTAATATTATCTACACCATAAGGATAACGTTGTGGGCGAGTCAGCATCCCATTAGCTTTATCATTGCCAACAAATTTTTCCGTTTTAGGATTCCATTTTAATTTAACCCCTGGCATTTTCATTGATATATGACTCAGCAGGCAAGCACTGCAAGACCGATGGGCCACTTCAACCGGGGCAATAGGTTGCTTTCTTGATTTCAAGGATTGAAGCCAATTCAAATGGTGTTCCGGACTGACTTCAAGATGGATTTCATCAGGGCCAATGACAGATTCCAGAATCTTTGGATCGCTGACAGATTGACTTGCCGCTTTGCCACGTTGTACCGGGTCGCTGGAGGTTACTTTAGCATTTCCGCGTGATACGAAGATCCAGCCATCGGTACCTTCAAACCGCACACCATTAGTGAAGCTGCTGCTGATATGCATAGTTACACCATTGGCATATTTGGCATGAACGTCAAAATCGCCATGCACATCCCAAAGACCAGATTCAGGGAATTTGGCTTTACCTTCAATTTCAATTGGTCCGGTAAATTCGGTGCCCATGCCCCAATGCGCGGTATCGAGATGATGGGCTCCCCAACCGGTGATCATGCCAGCGCCAAACTGTTCACAGCGAAGCCAGCCTGGTCGATCATATCCTTTTTGAGGATGAACTCTTTTTTCAGTATAATAAATATGTGGAGTTGATCCCAGCCACATGTCATAATTAAGATTTGCTGGCACTGGCATTTCTTTTTCGATACCACAGCCCGGGTCAGTTCCTATGCCAACCTGAATATGTTTTACCTGACCAATTCTGCCATTACGTACCAGCTCGCATACCCTGCGGAACTGTGGCATACCTGCCGAACGCTGTTGACTGCCAATCTGGAAGATGCGCCCGGTGCGATGGACAATGTCGCTCATCATGCGGCCTTCATGGATAGTCAGTGAAGCCGGTTTCTGAAGATAAATATCCTTGCCGGCTAAGGCCGCTTCGATAGCCGGTTGTGAATGCCAATGGTCAGGGGTAGAGATAATAACCGCATCAATGCTTTTATCTTTGAGCATTTCGCGATAATCCTGATAAGCTTTTGCTTCTACAAAATTATCTTTCCCGGTTTTTTTCTTATAATAATCTTCAATCCATTTTTTGCCATAATTGGCGCGATTCATATCAACATCAGCGACAGCAACTATCCGGCACATATCGATATTTTTTATGGTTTCGGGCATGTCGTGCGTCAAAGCAATACGCCCAACACCGATCTGGGCAATATTAATTTTGTCATTAGGTTTATCAGCCAAAACTGATGCTGGAATAAAACTTGGTAAAGCAATAACCCCGCCTGCCATTAGTGAACTTTTGATAAAATCTCTTCTTTTCATGATTGCTATCCTTTATTTTGTTCTTATTTTTTTATAGTTTTATTTTTTGTTAATGCCCATTTTATGCCACCGGTGATATGGCTGACAAAATTTTCATCTTTATAATGTTTGATTGCATGACCCAGTGCGGTGTACCATTGTCTGCCACCATCGAATTCATGACACCAGGCAAGCGGAAAATACTGACCAAAAATTTCGCCCGGATATTTTTCCTTGCCTTTATCATTGATTGTATTTAAGTCAACCGCTATCAAAACATGAATATCCGGGTTAAGATGATTCAAATAATAACACTCATCATTTTTCCATTTCCATTCAGCTCCAAGGGAGATTGTCGATGGATGCTTTTGGTCAATGATTTTGATAGTGAAATCCTGACTTGGTGGATGGCGTACAAATTTACCGCCTAAATTAGCCCAGAACCAGGGCCAACTGCGCTCGGAACCACAGGCCGAATGGATTCCGACAAAGCCACCGCCATTGCGAATATATTCCTGGAAAACTTTCTTTTGTTCTTCGGTGTCGAAAGTTTCATTGTTGGTATTTGAAAATACCAGAACATCGAATTTACTGATTTTTTCTTTAGTGAAAATCGAAGCATCATCGGTCGCTTCGCAGGTCCAGCCATTGTCGGCACAGATTTTTTTCAAACATTCTATGCTGGCCGGGATATTGTCATGGACATAGCCTTTGCCATTTTTAGTATAAATTAAAATATTTTTTTTTGGCTTGGCTGCTGCCGCTGATGCCTGGGATGTTAATCCTTGCATCAAAGCAATGCTGCCGGTTGTAATAATGGAATTTTTAACAAAATCTCTTCGTTTCATTATTTGTCCTCGACGTTATTAATTTTAGTAATAGTTGGTGGCCTGGTAAAAGCCCCCCAGAGTGCTTCGGCATTCTCAGTTTTAATTTTCCCGTCATATACAATCATGCGATAACGCAAAACATATTCTTTTTGTGGCTCAATTATCCAGCTTTTGTGGCGAATTGGACAGAATTCAAAAAACATTTCGCCCCCACCAGCTGAATTCAATGGCCAAACCCGCATCGGTTCAGGATGTTGTCGATTTGCGGTGTGGCTAAGGAACAGAATACCAGAATATTCATCTTTTCCTGTCTGTCCATTAACATCGCACCATCTTGCCGAAGTGCCGTCTGCTTGCTCGCGATTTTTACCTTCGGAGGTAAGCACGGTACAATTATCTTTTTTCCATTGCTCCGTAGCCCGAAATCCGATGCCGCCACCATAGCGATAATTTTCCAGCTCAATTGGACTGGCCAAATTATTGTGTAATGTAGATGTATAGTCGATGATCCAGACTGTTTTATCTTCAATCTGGCATGCCGAAGCTCGGATGTCCAGAACTTCGGTCATAACCGTTTTTTTGGATTCACCCGGATATTTAAAGTCGATATGATCCTGTTTTACCTTTAGCCCACAATAAACCGGCCCCGATACCGTTGATAATATCCCGGCAAAACTTACTGTGCCCTGACCTTCGGCCAGATTCCAGAAATCCACATGGCGGCCATCAATTATAGTTTTTGTCCATGGGCCCCATATGCCATAATGATGATAATGATCCGTTGGCTGAATTCGAGTTAATACTTTCCCGCCCGGCGACCATAATGGATGTACAAAGCCACTTTTCTTATATAAAGGATTAATACCTTTGGGCACATCATGCAGACCATAATAATAACTCAGAATATTCTTGTCATTATGCTTTAGTGTGATAGTTGTTTTATCAGTTAAAGCAATAGCCTGATTTTGCGAAACCACTTCTTTTTTTGTTGAAACTTCAAGAATTAACTTTTCATTAGGCTGGATAATCCTGTCAGGAATAAACCATAATTTAGCTGTATGACCATTGTCTAGTTGGCAAGGTAATGATATTTTTTTATCACCATCCAGCCGATACAAAACGATTTCCTGGCCATCCTGCACATAGTCGATTCCTTCCAAATCCAGCGATAAAGCCGTCATGAAAGCAGAATCCCCATTTTCCAGTTCAAAACGATAAGTTTCACTTTTTACAACACAAGGTAAAAAACAAAAAGAAGTTAAAAGTAATATGAAAATATTTTTAAGAGTCATTATATTATTGAATCCTGTATTGTAAAGGCCAACCTCGTCCCATGAAACCAATATCATCAGTTTGGTCTGCTGGTGGCCATTCGTGGCCATAGCTTTCTACATTTTGCGTTGAAAGTTTAGTGACTCGGTCAATAGTGTATTGGTCTACCCAGCTGCGAGACTCTGCATGGCCATCGGCATAACCAAGATTACTTTTTGTACCATGATTGATAGCCATAGGACCCCACCAACCATAGTCATTGCGACCTGTGTGTTCAGGAGAAGCGATAACAAAATGGTGTGCCATAGTCCAGTTACGCTGTTCAGTGGTTTCTACAAAAACATATTTGCTGGAAGGATTTTTAATCTTATCAAATTTCATCACAACTTTTCCGCTACTTGGGGAAAAAATATGACCATTTAAACAAGCTGGGATTGCATAGGAAACAAATACTGTTGACCTGTCATATTTACTCAAGTGTTTATCACCTGGGCAATTATAAACCCCGGCATCATTTAGATACGGATACAATACCCCTTTTTTGATCCCGCGAATCTCATCTTCATCTGACACTCTAGGACTTTGCTGAGTGATATTACAGTATCCGGGATTGGTATCATCGTCGTTAGTGCGAGGTATGCCAATCCATTTATCTGTATATTGTTCGCCACTGTGTGATGACATAATTCGTCCGCTATTATCATCCTGATACATAAACCAGCCCATCGAAAGCTGTCTGGAATTTGACAAACATACCGCAGCAGTCGCAAGTTGTTTTGCCTTTGCCAATGCTGGCATCAAAATTGAAACCAATAAGGCAATAATTGAGATCACAACCAATAATTCAATTAAAGTAAAACCTTTTCCGCCAGTTCTGTTTTTGCCAATAATCATAATCGATTCTCCTGTTTTATCTTGAGGTAGCTGTTGAAATAGCCCAGTTTATATTTGACTTCAATTGCATTTTAATCTATCGTAATGACTGGTTAAATGCATAATCGTCTCAAAACATTATACTTTAGTCCCATTATGATTAGATTTGTAAGAACAAAAAAAGATGAAATTTTCCCCCAGGCATTAATGGTTCAGCATGACAATCGCCATTTTTACCCGGTATTGCAGCATGCCGCCATCTATCAGGACTATCCAGTTGGTGAAAAATCGACATTCAGAGAGCATATTCATAATCTATATCACCTGGTTCTTTATACTTATGGCCATGGTTCATATTTGAAGAATTCCCAAAAACATCCTGTCCAGCAGGGCTCTCTTGTGATAATTTCCCCTGGTCAGCCTCATGATTTTGTCACCTGTCAAAGCACTACGATATATTCTGAAATCACTTTTTCTTATGAAACAAAAGATGGCCAGGTGTTGGAAGTACCATTTAATGATCTTTTGGCATTACATACGGCTGTAAATATCAGCTTATTTGATCATATTATTCTTTCTGAACATAATATGGGCTTTCTAAATGATCTTTTTATGAATTTGACAAAAACTGCATTGGATTCAACTCTTACCTCACCATACCATGTACATCGAATTTTAGCTCAAATTCTCGACTTTATCGTGCAAATCAGTGGTGGTAAGCCCAATCAGACCAGCTTGACTGAATTAGCCAGCTATGCCAAAAATTATATAGATATGCACTATACCGAGACTATTTCAGTTGATCAGTTGGCTGACAAAGTTAATATGTCACGAAGCCATTTTTTCAGGGTATTTAAGAAGCAGTTAGATATTACCCCTCAGGCATATCAGCAGAATCTTCGCCTTCAAGCAGCTAAAACACTGCTAAGAGTAACATCGCTGTCTTCCAAACAGGTGGCTTCACGAGTAGGCTACGATAATATTTACCTGTTTCAAAGGCTTTTCAAAAAACATATTGGTATGACACCCATACAATATCGCAAATCACAGCATCCATGATTGATTGTATATGCAAAAACCCGCCACAGTTGTAGCGGGTTTTCAATCTGGATAACGTTTTTTTTGTAACATTTTAGCCATATGTAGGACAAGCATCCTGCTTGTCTTGTTGCCAACGGCTAATGAATTAAGCTAGACTGAAAAGTTTGCATTAATCTTACAATGATAGTATTTGAGACATAAATTAGCGGTTAGCTACCACTGGCCATTGCTTGCTTCATATCGCTAAAATGTTACGTTTATTATTTCTTTGAAGAATACTCAAATATGTCTTCATTTTTATCAATGCATCCGATGGCTTGAATAACAGCTTTTGGGTTTAAATTGGTGATTGCCATGTCAGAAACATAGTTTCGCATGCGGCATCCCATTAAAGTTATTGTCAGTTTTTTGTCGCCTTTTACTAACAGATAATCCTGCGATTTTCCCAGGGTTGTCAAAGCTCCGTTAGGGCCGGAAAATGCTTCGACATTGGTCAATGAAGTATGACCCTGACCTTCAATAATAACCGGATGAATCTCTTGAATAGTTTTTGCGGCATTAGCAATGATTGAACCCTGACTGAGTTGCCAGTTGCGGTTAAAAGTGCTGTCGCCCAGCTTGTGTATCCCCACGGTGACGCAGTCAAAATTGAAATTTGTCAGTTGACCATAAGATGCCGCCCCCAGGTAAATCCCCCCATAGGCACCAAATGTAAACAAATCGATACATTGGGCATTGTCGGTATGGTCTATTTTATAGGTGAATGTCTTTCGGGCAATTACCGAGTCGACTACCGCACGGCTATATCCACCTTTAAAAAGTCTCAGATTCGCCGGATTAACATGACAATGGAGAATGCGTGGAATGTCATAACAATAATCAATGCGAATAAACTCACCGCTGAGAGGATAGCCATAACAATGTTCAAATAGAATCTGCTCGGCAATTGCGCTACGTTTGGCATTAAAGTCCATAGCAATAAATTCACCATAAAAAGTCAGGCATGACAGAGTAACTCCCTGGGCACCTTTAGATGGCGATATTTTTATAGTTGGGGGATATTCGATAATTTTTTCGGGATTATTAAGTGTTTGCTTGGGGTACCAGAACTGTATACCTCGGATCTGAGTGGAATGTTCAATAGTTATGAATGCCTCTTTTTCATCTTCAATCGCAAAAACACTACCAACTGGCTGGGCTTTTTGTGGGTGTCGGGTTCCTCTTCCCACTGGGCCATGTGCTCCAATTAAAGATGCGTTTGCCCGCAAGATGACTCCGCCATCAACTGGATAAGGCTCTTCGGTTGGTTCAACATAAATTGCAGCTCCTCGTTGATGAGCCCAATCTATTGCTTTTTGCAGATTAACTTTATTTATCGCCGCGCTATTAGTTGGCAGCACACCGAATTCCTGGATACTTTTTATGTGATTATTCATTGAATTTTCCGTAGCTGATTTTTCTGGTTCGGCGCTGCAGTAGCTGGCCAATAACAATATCACAACCGCTAAGATTGAAAATATTGCCCGATGTTTTTGATTTGAACGATTAATGATCATAATGGTCTCCAATTTTTAGTGTCTTTATCAAGTTACAAAAAAAACCAATCGCCCCGTATCAAAAAATAATTACAAGGCGATTGGCATTTAATAGATGAGATATTTAGCTATTTAGCTATTAAACTTCTTTGCTGTCGATCCACTTCATCATTTTGCGAAGTTTACGGCCAACAACTTCCAACTGATGATCATGACCAGCAGCTTCCATTGCCTTGAAGTTTTTTGCGCCACTGCGATATTCTTCGATCCAGTTCTTTGCAAAATCGCCAGATTTGATGTCGGCCAGAATTTTCTTCATTGATGCTCTGGTTTCATCGGTAACGATTTTTGGACCAGTAATAAGGTCGCCATATTCAGCGGTATTTGATACGCTGTAACGCATATAACTGATGCCGCCTTCGTACATCAGGTCAACGATCAGTTTGACTTCATGCAGACATTCAAAGTAAGCGATTTCAGGCTGATAGCCTGCTTCAACCAGAGTTTCAAAACCCGCGGTAATAAGAGCACTTAGCCCACCGCAAAGAACGGCTTGTTCGCCGAACAGGTCGGTTTCAGTTTCTTCCTGGTATGTTGTTTCGATGATACCAGCTCTTGCTCCGCCAATACCGTTTGCCCATGCTAGTGCGATATCTTTAGCTGTCCCTGTTGCATCCTGATGGATAGCAATAAGGTTAGGCACGCCGCCACCCTTGACATATTCACTGCGAACCAGATGGCCCGGGCCCTTTGGTGCGATCATGATAACATTAACATCCGCTGGGGGAACGATATATTTAAAGTGGATATTGAAACCATGGCAGAATCCGATGGTTTGACCGGCTTTAATATTCGGTGCGATCTGGCTTTCATAAACTTTCCCCTGTACTTCATCTGGAAGGGTGATGATGATAAGGTCAGCTTGCTTAACTGCTTCGTCGGCATTCATCGGGGTAAAGCCATGTTTTTTGGCCAGTTCAAAATTGTCAGTGCCTTCAAGTTCTGCGATGATGACACTTAAGCCGCTGTCACGCAGGTTCTGGGCATGTGCATGGCCCTGGCTGCCATAACCAACTACAGCAATGGTTTTGCCTTCGAGTGCGGTTATTGGTGCTTCGTCGCCATAATAGATTTTCAGTTCGCTCATTTATTTATCTCCTGTAATATTAGCGGCCTTAATCCGCTATGTGTTAGGTTAATTTTTATATTTTTAATAGAATGTTACGCTTTTGCATGCCTTGGCAATGCCAGCATGCCAGTCCTGGCCACATCTTTAATGCCATAGGGACGACAGATTTCGATGAAAGCTTCAATCTTTTCTTCTGGTCCTGTTACTTCAATAGTAACGAATTTGAGACCAATGTCAACGACTTTAGCACTGAACATTTCCACCATTGCCATTATTTCTGGCCTTTGTTCCGGGGTGGAAGCCACTTTGATCAGCATCAGGTCGCGTTGTACCAGTTTTTCATTGGTATAGTCAAAGATTTTTACAACTGGAACGATTTTAGCCAGTTGTTTGCGAACCTGTTCAAGAACATCATTATCGCCAACAACAACGATTGTCATACGACTAAAACGTGGATCGTCTGTACGGCCTACGACCAGTGAATCGATATTATAACCACGAGCCGAAAACATGCCGGCGACATGACTGAGAACGCCAGCTTGATTCTGTACCAGTGCACTAATAGTATGTTTCATAATAGAACCTCTTTATTTCATATCCGGCAACAAATGCTGCCATGATTTTTGTAAGTATAAATCAGCACAATTTGCTTATGCTAAGCAAGTGCCTTATGCCTTTTTCTAAACTCTTTCGCTGGTGTTTGTTGGCAGACCAGCCATTTCATGGAGGCCTTTACCCGTGGCTACCATTGGCCAAACGTTTTCTTCACGTTCAACCTGGAAATCAACAACACAGCATTTATCTTCAGCCAACATTCTTTTTACAGCGTCTGCCACTTCTGATTTTTTAGATACTGTTATACCAACAGCGCCAAAAGCTTCAGCTACTTTAGCAAAACATGGCTGTTTCATATAGCTCTTAGAATAGCGATGACCATAGAATAGTTCCTGCCATTGCCGAACCATTCCCATATAACCATTGTTTAATACACAGATTTTAACCGGAAGATTATGCTCAACAGCGGTCGGTATCTCCAGCAGGCTCATGCTGAAACTGCTATCACCATCAATATTGATAACAGTAGCGTCAGGGCAGGCTATTTGGGCACCCATACAAGCTGGAACCCCAAAGCCCATTGTGCCCAATCCACCAGAACTAATGAAATGACGAGGTTTTGAAAATTTATAAAATTGTGCCGCCCACATCTGATGCTGGCCAACACCAGTTGTCACAAGTGCTTGCCCTTTGGTTTGCCGCCAGATTTCCTCAATAACATATTGAGGTTTTATGCCTTCACCTTCATTGTCATAAGTAAGAGGAAATTTCTCTTTAAGTTCGGCAATTCTAGCCAGCCACTCTTTACGTTCTCTGAACTCAATGAGTTTATTCAATTCAACCAGAATCTTTTTGGCATCGCCAACAACTGGGATATCAACTTTAACATTTTTGGAAATACTTGATGGGTCGATGTCGATATGGATGATTTTGGCATTTGGCGCAAATCGTTTGACATCACCGGTTATACGGTCATCAAATCTTGAACCAATAGCTACAAGCAGATCACATTCCTGAATCGCAAAGTTAGCATAAGCGGTGCCATGCATACCCAGCATTTCCAGCGACAGATCTTTATTTTCATCAAAAGCACCCAATCCTAATAAGGTCGTGGTTATAGGTACATTGGATTTTTCGACCAGTTCTGTCAGTTCAGCTGATGCTTCGGAAATAAGAACGCCACCGCCAGAATAAATCACAGGTCTCTGGGCGGCATTGATCGCTTCGGCAGCTTTAACAATCTGTCGCATATGGCCTTCGGTACGAACTTTATAGCCCGGCAACAAAAACTCACCTTTCGGTGCCATCTGGCAAAGGGCGGTTGTGACATCAACAGGCAAGTCTATCAATACCGGCCCTGGTCTGCCGGTCCGAGCCAGATGAAACGCTTCGCGAATGGTTCGGCCCAGATCTTTTGGATCTTTAACTATATAATTATGTTTGGTAATTGGTTTGGTAATACCAGTAGTGTCGGCTTCCTGAAATGCATCATTGCCTATCAGGTGAGTTTTTACCTGACCGGTGATAATTACCATAGGAATTGAATCCATAAATGCTGTTGCGATACCAGTTACGGTATTGCATGCACCTGGTCCCGATGTTACCAGCACAACGCCAACTTTACCGCTGGCACGGGCATAACCGTCCGCCATATGCGTGCCGCCTTGCTCGTGCCGGGGGATAATGAAATTGATGGGGCTGTCATATAGTTCATCAAAAATTGGCAGAACTACACCACCGGGATAACCGAAAACGGTATCGACGCCTTCATCTAGAAGTGTGTCACACAGAACTTTAGAACCAGTAATGGGTTTTTCCGTGATAGAGGGGGTTTTTGTGCTTTTACGCGCATTTGTCATGGCTTGGGCTCCTTTTTTACATTTGCCATCGACTTTACGGGCCGCCATGTTCTACGCTGAGCCAGACTAATGCGTCAATATTAACTGTTCCACAGTCAAAGTCCAGACATTAGCCCTGTTGCTCTAAACACGGTCCCTATAAAAATATAACTTTAATTAATGCAAATTATACCCCCAGTAAAATTAATTTGCAAGTATTCTTTTTCTTTTTGAGTTTGAAAAATTACTAATAATGGGCCTACCTATGTTCTGTTCGCAATTAATTTATACCATTCTTAGCCAACTATGATTTCCTTAATTCTGCCCACTCCTCTTTGTAATGCCTTGTTAATAATAATCTTATGGAATTAACATTGTTTCAAAAATTTTGCTGCCTGGAATTACAATCTGCCCGGAGTGTTATCTTCCTGCTTGTGTAGTATAAACGAAATTTCCACCCAAAATCAAATCCTGCGACCATCATCGCGTATCTGCGGACAGAAATTTTATATTTTCTTCGAGACCTTTCGCGGCAATACCACAACTGCTAATTTATAGTTTTTCACTGTTAAATTATCCCCGCATTTCCAGAAAATTCCCAGTTTTACTTATTTATTACTTATTTTATGCAGACAATTTACCTTTTAGAACGAAAAAGTAACTATGCCCTAATGAAACTCTAATATTTTGAGCATATCATAGTATAGAGAATGAAACCCGAAAGGAATATTAATGGCTACAAAAAAAATTCTCATAATTGAAGATGAAGAAGATGTTCAGGAACTCCTGCGTTATAATCTTTGCCGCGAAGGCTTTGAATGTGAAATCGCCGGCGATGGCGATCTTGGCGTTGCTAAAGCCTTGTCGATTTCACCGGACTTGATATTATTGGACCTTATGCTCCCGGAAATCGATGGGCTCGAAGTCTGTCGCAAGTTACGCAATAATGGCCAAACCGATACGGTCCCAATTATTATGGTAACTGCTAAAAGTGATGAATCCGATATCGTCGCAGGCCTGGAACTGGGTGCCGATGATTATATTACCAAACCTTTTAGCCCAAAAGTGCTGGTCGCCCGCGTACGGGCGGTTTTACGTCGTAAGAAAAAAGAAAAAGCCAAACAGGATGAAATTATCCGTATTCATGGCATAGAAATTGACCCGGGCCGCCATAAAGTCAAAATCGCTGGCGAAACTGTAAATCTCACCTCGTCAGAATTTTCTTTATTGCGTTTTCTGGCTTCAAGGCCAGGCTGGGTTTTTACCCGCTACCAGATCGTTGATGCGATTCATGGCAACGATTATCCCGTTACTGACCGTAGTATCGATGTGCAAATTGTTGGTTTACGCAAAAAAATGGGTGATACCGGCAGCTGCATAGAAACCGTTAGAGGAATAGGCTATCGTTTCAAAGAATATTAATCTTATTCCCAATAAAAGATTGAAATAAATATGAAAAAACGTTCATTGCTTTGGCAATTATATCCATCATATCTGCTGATTATCTTAATTACCGCAGTGGCCATCGGCTGGTATGCTTCCCAGTCGATGCATCATCTCTATTATAACCAGGTATCCGATGACCTTCAGGCCAGCAGTGATATTATCAAAGGCCAAGTCGCTGATGCTTATATCGCTGATGAAATACAATTGTTAGCGGACTTGTGTCAAAAAATCGATAAAACCGTAGACCGTCGCATTACTGTCATCGCCTCCGATGGCCAGGTCAAAGCCGATTCGCGTGAAGACCCCGACATAATGGATAACCATAGCGATCGTGATGAAATAATCGAAGCGTTCAATGGCAATGTCGCAACCCGCACTCGTTATAGTCATACCTTAGGTAAAAATATGATGTATGTTGCTATGCCTTTGATCGTAGAAGATTCAAAGGTGACAGCGGTTTTGCGCATTTCTAAATCCGTCAATGCCATCAATAGCGAACTGGATAATGTCTATTATAAGATTTTCATAGGAGGGGCTATTATTGCCGGGATTGCTGCGATTCTGTCCTTGCTGGTGTCTAAAAAGATTTCCCGACCTTTATGTGACCTCCAGGCTGCGGCCAATAATTTTGCTGATGGCAGGCTCGACTATAAACTCCCATTAACTAATTGCTATGAAATCGCCGCGGTTTCCGATGCCATGATCCAGATGGCCTGCGATCTCAATGAAAAGATTCAGACAATCAGCCGCGAACGAAATGAACACCGAACTGTCCTTTCCAGTATGCAGGAAGCTGTTTTGGCAATTGACAATGACCATCGGATAATGATTCTAAATAAAGCCGCCGCTAAAATGATTGAGGCTGATATTGATAAAGTTAAAGGCAAAACCTTGCAGGAAGTTACCCGAAACCCCGCTTTGCAGGATTTTATGTTGGCCTCGCTGGAAAGTGTCACCCCCCTGAAAGAAAATATTGTTATACACAAAAATGATCTGCAATTTTTCCTCCAGGCACACAGCAATACTCTGGAAAATGCCCAAGGCAATAAAATTGGCGTTCTGGTAGTATTCAATGATATTACCCAGACCCAAAAACTTCAGCAAATTCGTCAGGATTTCGTCGCTAATGTTTCTCACGAACTTAAAACTCCCATTACCTCTATTAAAGGTTTTGTCGAAACCCTGATTTCTAGCCAGGAGTCTTTTTCTGAAGATACCGCTCGCTTTCTCAATATCATTGCCCGACAAAGTGATCGGATGGACGCTATTGTTGACGATCTCTTGATGCTTTCCAAACTTGAACAACAATCCAAAAATCATGCTATTGAGCTTCAACCTGAATCAATTAAAAAAGCTATCGATGGTGCTATCGAACTTTGTCATACCAAGGCCGATCAAAAGCAAATCGAAATACATGTTGATTGCCCGGAAAATATTGTTGCCTGTATTAATGAGCCATTGCTCGAACAGGCCTTAGTCAATCTTATTGATAATGCGGTCAAATACAGCTGGCCTTCTGGCAAAATCCAGGTCAATGCCAGCAAATGCCCCGATTGCGTCTCTATCGATGTGATAGATGATGGCTGTGGCATTGAAAGCCAATACCTACCCAGGCTCTTTGAACGATTCTATCGTGTCGATAAGGCTCGATCCAGAAAAGCCGGTGGCACCGGGCTGGGCTTAGCTATTGTCAAACATATCATTCAGGCCCTCAAAGGCGAAATCGAAGTGCAATCCACTCCCAATAAAGGTAGTAAATTCTCAATCAAATTACCAATGTGAAAATAAATTCCCCCCATTTCTCATCAAGACTGCGAATATATTTGCTCAAATCGACCGACACTATATGTAAATGTTGCATAGACAAGGGCTCAATTAATTAGCATTTATCGTAGGTAAATACCGCAACTGTTCACTTCTAAATGTTACTTAGTTTAATGTGTTTAATATACCACACTGGTAAAAAACAAAAGATTATATGTAGAACAATTTGTATAATTCTATCGTATACTGTTGTATATTTTATCTGAAATCATGTGTTTTGTTCTATGGTTTTTACTTGGTGGTGCAAGTGTTATTACTTGCGTATGTCTGTCTTTTTATGTAAGGAGCTGAGTCTATGCTTGCTAAAAGCGGTAATTGTCAAGCAAAATGAGACAATTCTATTAGAAAATTAAGCTCTAATTTTTCACTTGTTTTGGGGGG
>JAEIOG010000096.1 GCA_016342495.1 Phycisphaerae bacterium | reverse complement strand
ACATCGGCCCTTTTTAACAGGCGCTACACTTTTAAACCGACCCGACATGCGCTGCACTTTTTCGCCGGCGTTTACATACACTTAAACTGACGATAACGTATAAAACGTATAATAGGTAGGATGAGCTATGCCCATGCTGATAAAAATCCCATCGCATTAGCAATACCAATTATCACATATTGCTTCAGTTAACTAAAGTGTTACGCAACTTTTAACTTGAAAGCTGACCATGGTCAGTTTGAGTAACCGCTCTATGCTGCTTTCGCTCATGGTAATTTTACACCAATAAATCAATTAACCGAAGGTCTGTTAAAAGCGGTATCACTATTTTTGCATTTTTCAAGATGAGCTTCGTGTAGTTTCATACTATCAACATCCCCAACATATTCCGGTATAACTTCTTTGATTAAAGCAACGATCTGCTGATAATTATTATCATTGGCAACGTCAACCAGTTCTCCAACGACAGAATCCAGAATATTTTCGTCAGCGGGGACATTATGCCATATACCAATCTTGGAATGCGGTGTTGGAGCCATATCTTCACCCTCGATACTAAGCTCTTCAAACAACTTCTCGCCTGGCCTCATGCCGGAAAAATTAATCTCGATATCTTCGTTAGGCCTGAATCCGCTAAGCGTAATCAAATCCCGTGCCAGGTCAACAATTTTGACCGGCTCACCCATATCCAATACAAATATTTCTCCGCCAGAACCCATCGTCGCTGCCTGCAATACCAACTGGGAAGCTTCCGGGATCGTCATAAAATAACGACACATATCAGGATGAGTAACTGTTACAGGGCCACCTCTGCGAATCTGTTCACGGAAAATAGGAATAACGCTGCCATTACTACCCAGCACATTACCAAACCGCACCGTAGAAAATACCGTTTTGCTGCGCTTGCTCAGGCATTGAATTGACATCTCTGCCAAACGTTTACTCGACCCCATAATACTTGTCGGATTAACTGCTTTATCAGTTGAAATCATAACGAAATGGTCTACGCCATGTTTATCTGAAGCATAAGCTATTGTTCTGGTACCGACAACATTATTTTTGATAGCTTCGCCCGGGTCATTTTCCATCAAAGGCACATGTTTATGCGCTGCAGCATGGATTACCACTTCAGGTTTATATTTTGAGAATAAATGGTCAACACGCTGGGCATCAGCGATATCGCAGATATGAGGACGACATTCAAGATCAGAAAACTTATTACGCAATTCCCGATCAATAAAGAAAAGCGGGTTTTCAACTTTTTCTACCAGGATAAGCAGCTTAGGTCCGAAACTGGCAACCTGTCTGCACATTTCAGAACCAATCGAACCGCCAGCGCCAGTTATCAAAATAACCTTATTATTTAAAAATTGCCTGATACTTTCCATATCCAGCGTAACAGGGTCACGGCCCAGCAAATCATTAATATCCACTTCACGCATTTGCGAAACACTAACCTGCCCTGTCGCTATCGAAACCAGATCTGGAACAATACTGAATTTCAAATTTGCACCACGACAATACTCAATAACTTTACGAATTTGCTTATGCGAAGCTGATGGCATTGCAATTACAATTTCATCAATCTTTTCTTTAGCCGCAATATCTCTTATCTGGGAAGTATTGCCCAGCACTGTTGTACCATGAATTTTAGCGCCAATCTTCTTGGGATTGTCATCAATAAAACCAGCTACTTCATACTGCATCTTGCTCATACGCTGGATTTCACGCAACAGAGTCTCACCGGCATTACCAGCACCGACGATAAGCATTCTAGCTAATCGCCCTTTTGAAATAGTGCGATTTTCTTCGTAATAAAGTCTTATCGACATACGCGCCACACATATTATCAGAATCGTTGCCGCCCAATCGATTATCAGTATCGAAACATCAATGCCATGCAGGGGAACTAAAAATGTAGGGATTGTATTAGGATCAGGATAAGTCTTACCAATTATCAAACAGAAAATATACCAGCCTGGCACCAAAATCAATGAACTTAAATATGATGCTTTAATAATCCCAAAAAGATCCGATACGCTTGCATAGCGCCACCAGCCCGAATACTGACCACACAAACCAAATATCGTAATTTTAACCATTAAAATCACTAGCAACCAGATCAGAAATTGTTCGGGGAACCATTTCGCGTCTACTTCCATCGAATTTTTAACCACAAAAGATAAAAATAAAGCTATTGCAAACAGCACGCTATGAACTGTCATCAATCGAAAGATCCGACCATAAATGTTCTTTTTATCTACATTATTAGAATTGAAATTAAGCATAGGAGTCCATTATATGTAATTATTCAAGAAATCATCATTCTCAAGGGTATAATTTCTTTAGCAAATCAGTATAGCCACTAGCCATCTATAAATCAATACTTTATAAACATAAATACTTATACCAGAAAATTCCATGAACAATTATTTATCAGATATAATATTTTGATTAAGATGCTATAAGTATTTGTCGTCTTTTTCGGCTTATACCTTTATATCAGAACGCTTATAATCATTTCGCTAAGACATGATTAATGTATTGCATATCACCCTGCCAGAGGTATATGCATACATCCGAACCAATTCATCCCAATATTAATGGTTTATTTAGACATGAACCTTTTAAAAAAATAACACCAGTACCGATCGAATAAACCCAGCCCAACTTAACACGCAAACAGTTATAGGACTACAAACTCTTAAGCGATGCAATCGCTACCACAGTCCTGCCAGCATATTCAATATCGTTAATGGATATAAATGGCCCGGTACTTAAGCGTGTCGTACCATTTACATCTAATGTCCCAATCGTTTTATGAGCCAAAGGCGCACAATGCAGACCAGGTCTGGTCAAGATGCCATATTCCTTTTCTAAAATTGCCGCCAACTCCTGAGGTTCAAATCCAGCAATTCTTATACTAAAAACGCCTAATCTACAATCAAGATTACGTGGGCCATAAACCGTCAAATTTTCAACACCATCGGTTATTTCCAGAAATCTCTCACATAGCAAGCGGTCATGGCTGGCAATGTTATCAATCCCACGCTCTAATACATATTCCAACCCCTTGCATAGCCCGGCAATCCCAATAGCATTATGGCTGCCAGACTCAAATCTATCCGGCATAAACTCTGGCTGCGTAGCTAATTCGCTCTTACTGCCGGTTCCACCTTCTTTTAATGTAGACAACCGCCCTTCAAAGCCGGGCCTGATATATAAAGCCCCCGTACCCAATGGCCCAAGCAAAGCCTTGTGTCCTGGAAATGCCAGCATATCCACATTCATTGCCTTGACATCTATGGGAACATGACCTACTGTCTGGGCCGCATCCACCAGATATGCAATATTATGCTTTTTAGCGATCCTGCCGATGGCATTGACATCCTGTAAACTGCCACAGACATTGCTGCCATGCACCACTGCGATAAGTTTGGTGTTACTCTTGATAGCTTTTTCGATATCTAATGGGTCAACCATACCTTCGCTATCTGCTTTGACAAACGTGACATCAATACCCAAACGCTCTTGCAAAGCGTTCAATGGTCTCAACACTGAATTATGGTCCATACACGTTGTTATAACATGACTATCAGGGTCGGTAATAATACCTTTAATTGCCAGAGACAATCCATCAGTACAGTTAAAAGTCATAATCATACTCAAAGGATCATCAGCGTTCAACAGTTCAGCTAAAAGTTGACGACATCGTTGAATTATCTCGGCGGATTCCATAGCTTCACTATAGGCCCCTCGCCCTGCCGAAGCACCGATGTTCCTGCCATAATTATCTACCGCTTCATAAACCGCCTCAGGCTTGGGGAAACTTGTTGCTGCATTATCAAAATATATGCGAGTTGTCATTTAAACTCCTATAGTGACTTTATCATTTAGGGAACCGCTAATAATTGGTTTTGTCATCAATTTTTAGAGGTTGCCTTTAATCAGAAAGCTTATTTTATCATCTTTACCCGCAAGGTCAACAAACACTTATCCATAAAAAAAAGACGTGCCCATTTGAACACGCCTTCTAAATATTAACTAAACCAGAACTATTTACCCATTTCGGTTCCAGTTCCTATATAACGAAGCAGTGAATCAACCTCGTTATGGTAACCACGAGCTGGCATACCAAACAATTCATAACTATTGCGTTCTTCAAATTCAGGAATCACATAGTAATAAAGTGAATCATTATAACCCATGATATTGTTGGCCTCATCAGTATCTATTTCTGTCGAATGCTCCAAACCAAGAATATGGCCCAATTCATGAGCACCCGCAAAACCTAATATTGTAACAACCTGTTCAAAACGCTCATCCGGGTCATCAGATAAAGCCTCTCCAGCAAAACCATTCACAAACAATGGTGCCATTTCTTCGGTAAATATCGCACACATATCATCACGGTCAGTATTATTGCGATCAACTTGCTGTGCGATACCAAGTAGCCCTGCATCTGGTGTCCTGCCACCAAAGATCATTGTGCTGTATACTTCGCCCAGAGCCGGTTTTTCAGTAACAAATTTAATTTCGTTTTCAGTCAAACCTGTCGCGTAATAAGTATCTCTGATGCGTTGTGCAATTTTTTCTGTCAAATCATCACGAACCAGCTTACCATCAGATAAACCAAATTCCGAAGGCATAAATGCTGGTCTATTAACGGCATCTACGCCAAACTCATCTGGTTCATCATTGAGATAATCCGCTGTCTCATTAGTACCAGTTATCGGATCACCAAATGAAATATATACCAGCTGTGAGGCAGGATTTACAATCGGTGAAACTTCTTCTACTATTATCTTAAGATCATAATCAATTTCATCACCACTGAAGTATCCTAGACCAACTGAAATATAATAGGTACAGTTTCCTGTTACATTATCCATCGGGTCTATTTCAAATGTTCCACCATCTTTAATCATTTCATTGATTGACTGGAACTGATAAAGCTGATCTACCTGTTGAGAATTAATTTCACTGTCATTAGGATCAGAAATAACCGCCGAAGATACTGCTTCCAAATCAGCATTATAAACGCCAACAAACACCAGTTCCTCTACTCTGTCACTATAAGCTGCGGCATCTAAATCAACCGTAACTTTCTGACCAGGTTTAACTTCGATTTTATAAATATCAAAGTCCGTTGCACCGGTCAGGCTTGAAGAAACTATCATAGTATTTGCGATACCAGCTTCAAACAAATCACCTGCCACTGTCACAGGATAACGCTGACTGTCTGTTCGCCAGATATTATCATAGTTGAAATGCATATTTTCCAGATCGGCACTGCCTTCCATCAAATCAATCGGAACAGCTGTCGGAACTACTGAATCATAATAATTGCCACCTGGAGTATTAACAACACCAAAATCGTCATTACCATCATCAAAAACATTCACAGACAAATCATACTTAAATGGTGACAATATAGGTAAATCAAAACCACTGCTGATCATCAGCATATAATCGCCATCTTCTGATAACTGGGTATTAAAACCATATATTCCAAATGCCATCGAACTACTATCATATACATCAACTAATTCTGTCGTATATGTCTGAATACCAGGTATCTTCAATTCCGATGTAGCGCCAAAGTAAAGCGAAACTTCATCATCAGAAGTATTATTATCTATCTGCAGGGTTATAGTATCACTGTCAAAGGAAACTACTGTCACATTAGCCGGGTCAGAAACCACTACAGAATCCAGATCGCCGGTTCCATTATTCCAGTCAATACCGCTTAAGGTAACATTGACTTTTGCCCCTGTCGCTGCGCCATAGTTTATATCCAGCTGATAATACCCACCGGAACCTACGATGTCACTTTCAGAATTCATTCCTGCTGAACTAAAGACAACATTATTTACCGAGGTATTAGTGCCATCGAAGATATGAGCACCTAAGCTTGGAACTGCCGCATCATTTGAAACTGAAATATTAATTTCATCGTTTAATACACTGCCAGTGACAGTCGAAACAATAAAACTCTGGCCTCCCAGAGGGTCATACGCTAACGTAACATAACTATCATTTGGCAAAGACTGAACTACCTGTACCCGCTTATTATCACCAGTATTGACACTTGTCGTATCGATTATCATTAGTTTATTGGAAACAGAATCAATAGCAAAAAGATTACCGTTGGCATCAAAATCCATAGCAACGATATTAATATTCGTTGTGTTACCCAGGTTCGACATCGACCCGCCAACTGCTGTTGCTGTTCCATAATCTAAGTTTGGAACTAATAAACCACTGGAATTACGCTGGGTTCTACGCCAATCTATTGTCACCAATGTATCACTATCGGCATCCATACCATACATAACACCATAGTTCGGATCCGGTTCACTAAAGTTACCAAAGGTCAATTCTGTTATATTGGTGAAGCCCTGAACATCTAAAGGATCATTACCGTTGGCAACCTCTATAGTTCCTGCCGGCGACATAATATCTTCTACTTTCATCAGGTAATCACCACGAACAACACTTACCCCATCGATAATATCTGTCCATTTGGCAATCATCCACAGTTCACCTAAGGTGCCAAATTTCAATGCCCTGAAATCTGTCAGCTCTACCACAGGCTCCAAAGTGTCAGGATCAAGCAATCCTTCCTGTTCGGCATATATCTCACTTAAGTATTCTGTAGTCAGCAAACGCGACAATGTCGGATCATTTTCGTCTACGATTCTAATTGGATCAGATTCATAGGTGACGGCATCTACTAAGGTAAATACCTGCATATCCTGATCCAATGCTACCGCATAATAAGCCAAATCATGAGTGTTGGCATCAAATTCATCGATAATCGCTTGTTCAGCGACAGTCGGATTATTCGGATCGATCGCTAAAATGTCAAGCACATCATCACGAAGCTCCACTGTTAAATCACCTGCTAATGCTTCAATAATATCATCAGGCAGCAAAGCTCGCAAGGTCGGAGTCAATTTAACCCGCGATGTTATCTTATGATAATAGGGACTAATGGTAAATTCTTCCATTTTACCCAACAGATTATCTGGAGTATTGGTAATATCATCACGTGAATTCCAGCCTATTGCATCACCAGCGATATCAAGGTCTGCCGCAACTAATGATGTTGTCTGACCAGCAGCTGCAAAATACAAGGTAAAGTCACCATCGCCATCACCTGCCCTTACCTCAACAGTCACAGCATTTGCCCCAGCATTCACTGTGGTATAAATCGGGTCATCGGTCGTTACTGAGATAGCTGAACGGTCAAGCTGATCGCCTATCCAATCCATATCATTAATAGAGAACTCGATGTCCTGACCAATAGCATTATTATAGGTCACATTCATGGCATAGTAATTACCGCCATCGATGAATTCCTGACCACCATCATTTTCTGGCAGGTCGACTATATTGGAACTAAATGTCAATGAAATACCAAAGACAGTTTCTTCTGTGCCGCCAAAGACATGGTCCAGCGTCTGATTATCATATTCAATCTCAAAAGTATCGCCTATCGGAGTTCCTAACTGAGGCAAACCTATTAATATTTCACCATTAGGGATAGTCTCCAAACCTGAAACCTGACGATCTTCCTGGAACAAACGCCATAGGTCGGCATCAGCAGTAGTGGTATCTAAAGTATATAATGCATCTACCAGGCCATTACCAAACTCATTTTCAGGCTGATCATGCAATGCCAGCAAGCCCGTACCATCTGGTAAAATACTGAGACCTTTTATTTCCAAATCAGTATTATCAATATTGCCGTCTACTCCACCAACTGCACTGAATTTGCCATATTCGGCATTCAGTTCATTGCCTATAACAGTCAATAAAGTATTGCTTGCATTATCTACAGCATATAAAATGCCATTATAGTATTTCATACCTGTAATATCAGAATAATTTGCCGTTATAGCCTGCCCCTGGCCAGGAATAAATATTCTTGGCCTTTGACCTGCTGGCAAATCTGTATCCTTTGATACATTCTCGATCAATATCAGATATTGATCAGTTGTATTGGTAAAATCTGCAATCGCCCATAATTTATCTGAACCTGCAGCAGTAATTGCGTGCAAATCTGATATTGAACCCAGATTCCTGGCGCCCCCTGCCACTGCTGTGACCTCTGGCAAATTATTCAAATCCGCAAGATCACTTGGCAATAAGGTTGGCTCCATTGTTTCAGGATCTATTGTATAGAAACTCTGGCCCGCTCTGTCATAGCCATAATACATATCATTAGCATATGCGAACTCATCTAAGCCTGGTAAAACCAAATCTCTTACCGGATCAAGATCATCACGACCGTCAACGGTGATTATTGATGTTGGTACAATATCTTCAGTATAATTGCTTTCAACTATCTTAACCAGTTCGGCATACAAGAATCCATAAGCATTACCAAAAGCATCAAATTGTGCATTTACTATCTGGCCCTTCTTCAAATCATTAAGCCTGATATAGTCGACATCGCCTTGACTTTGATTGCCGATAAGTGCACCATTATTACCGACCACTTCACTAATAGTCCATTGTGCATTAGTTGGCCATGCCGACAAAAATGGTGAAAACGCCGTCACTACAGCATCACCCAAATCACCCACTGCTATCATATAATGGAAATCATCACCATCAAAAGCATCATTATCATCGCCAAAGTAATCATTGCCAGGTTTGCCATCACCGGTCGGGAATTCTCCATAGTATTCAGCGTCAAGCTGAGAACCCATGCGATTGACTACCTTATCTGATTCTACTGTCACCAGATAATAATCGCCGCCACTGTTTTCATTATTAAAACCAGAATCTTTATAGAACAAAGCACTGTTGGTATCTTTATCAAAAACAATACGAACATCTGGACCAAACATATAAACATCGTCAGCTGTATTAAACTCGCCATCAAGGCCATCACTCTTGATCTGAATTGCATTTGCTAATGCCTCTGGCAGTGTGGCCACATTTTCATCAGTAATAGACGACGAAAGTATATCCTTGCCATTTGCAATTTCCCGAAGAGTATTATTGCCTACACCATCGCCCACAAATGCCTGACGATTATGTACAACTTCAGAAATCTTACCTGCCGCAGTTATCGCATAAGTTTCCGATGGGGTACCGGTACCAACTATTTGGCCTTTGACAATCACTTTGTCAATATTTGAACTATTACTTTGGACCACATTACTAAACTTAATTTCGACAACATCTAATATACTGCCGCCATTTGAACTATACATCCGAACATCTTCAATTTGAGGAGCGTCATCGTCTTCGACAACTCTCTGCTGCAAAGTATCATCATCTGTACCAAAATCATTATCAGCCCCTGGAGCAACACCAGCGGCAATATTAGAACCAATAAAGTTAGTGCCTACTGTAACTTTGCCTATATCGCCACGCCCAACAGTAATATCATCACTGTAAACATCACCATCAGCTCCAATATCAAGACCGGCAGCTAATGTGGAAGCGAACATCTCTGTCTTAATCTTAGCAGTATCAAAATCGCCGCCTGCAGCTACTGTTGCCCGATATAAATCGCCAGCTTTAAAGGATTTTATATCCCCAGCAACTCGAATGTCGCCATCAACAGTATTTTTAATATTTATCTTTGAAGCTGAACCTGTAGTATTGAGAAAACCTGACAGTGAATCAGCTTTCAGACTAACTGTTCCATCCTGAATATTAACCGTGCCATCAAATGCTTCCTTTATCTGCATTTTACCTATAGAACCCGCATTCAAAGTAAAATCACTATAAAGACCCATAGCTTTTAATGTGCTTACCGAACCTGCGACATCCAGTGTCGCAGCTACCGCATTAGCATTGACATCTCCCAGATCCAGAGTTTTGACATCGCCGCCAAATGCCATTGTCGCAGCCTGTCCATATGAATCGAATTTCACCTTGCTTACATTGCCATCGATATCAAGGGTATCTGTTACCGTACCATCAATGCTTAGATTCTTCAAACTTGCATCATCATTGGTATATAAATTTTCGATATTGACAATATCTTTACCCGAAGCACTAACCTTCAGCGAACTCTTCTCGGTAGTATTGATAAGCTTAATATCGGCGATCATCATCCCATCTGGGGTTAATGTTATCCAGCCGGTACCAGGACCGCTCAACTTAACTTTAATGTCTACACCACTATTTAGTGTTGTAGCATAATCCAGTTTGGAATTAAAAACAAAACCATTCAGTAGGCCATCACCTTCCTCAATCGTCCAGGCTCTAAAACCATTATTCTGCATTATCGGTGTCGGAACCTTCTTGCCCAGCAATTTAAGCGAATTAATCGCTGTATCAGCAAAAATACCATAAGCTGTGCCATCGCCGATCACATTGCCAATCACAACCTTATCTATAACACTGATGCCACTGCCGGGGGTATCGGTACCCAAAAGATCACCAAATTCAGTATCAGGACCAGGATTTACACCCGCGGCCACCACTGAATTATTCAATACCGCTATATCAATTTCATCAATATTACCTGAATTTGCCTGCTCACGAACATCGGCTCCGCCTTCCAGCGTAAACCTGGTCTTATCAATAGCGACATAAGGATTTTCAAACGGGGTTATATCAACAGAACCGCCTGTACCAGGGTCATAACCGGCCAGAATAAATGATTCTCTAATTGTATCTTCTATAATAATTTCTTCAATGTCGGCACCAGCGATAACCGAAGCGGTAACGCCCAAATCATCAACCATTCCCATATTAGCCGCTGTCAGCGAACCTATCGAACCGGTAACATAAATATTACCTTCGATTGAACCGGTTACTTCAATTGATCCTACATTGCCATCAACTATAATCAAGGCACCTTCGGCCAGATCGCCATCAATAACGATTCTATCGACATCATTGCTAGAAACATAATATTGCGTATTGGCTATATTACCAACTTCCAATGTGCCGCTAAATTGATGCATGGTAAACAGCTTAGGCTGCACTCCTGCTGCAGCCATAATAACAGGATCAGAACTTATCGAACGGGTTGACATCGGCAAAACCGGATCGCTGGCAACAACGGTTGGCTCAACAATCTTTGTCTTCTTAGGACCTTCACCTTCAACAACAACTTCGCCATAAAGCTGACCATTAAGTATAGTAAGCTTACCAAAGTCGCCGCCAACATATATATCACCAAAAATATCGGCTCTTTCAGGGTCTTTAGCCTTAGCTGTCAATGACTTAAAGTCATCTTCTACCCAGATATTGCCTCTGACATCACCGGTAACGACAACCTTACCCAGATCACCATTAACACTTAAATCAGCCAACAGGTCACCTGGGGTCTTCTTGCCAACTACAAATTTCTTGACATCACCAAAAACTTCCAGCGTATCCCCTGGCGTACCAAAATCACCATTAGACTGTATCGTGCCAATATCCCCGCCAATACCGCCAAATGCCGCCAGCTTACCACCAACGGAAAGTTTCTTCAATTCGACGCCATCCTGAGTATATTTCGGAGTAAAGACTGTATTACTGCCAGTATCTAATCCCTGAACATTAAGTCTCACTTCTGAGGCAAAATCGCCTTTCACTTTGATAGTGCCAACAGTACCTTCAACCAACAGCATACCATTGCTTGGCGTACCGAGATCGCCACCTACGCTAAGCTTCTTCAAATTGCCATAAGGACCGGTAACTTCGATATTGCTGATCAAATCACCCTTAGTCGTAATTTTACCTACAGGCCCTGCAATATTTAGCGAGGCCCCAATAATACTAACTGGTGCCGTCAGTGAATCCAGTCGCCCGGCATCTACGCTCAACTCATAAGTCGATTCGCGTGCCTGAATCTTATCTATACGCTGCTCTGAATAGATAAATGAAGAATTGATTTCATCAGCTACCACTTTCTTAACACGTAAATAGCCTGACAAATAAGAACCAGCCAGAACGCCATCTTTGGCTACTGTCACATTACCTAATTGAGTACCTGCGGTTATATCACAATTTAGAATCCCCTGGCCACCAACCTTAATATTATTGATATAGCCAATACTCGAATCCATAGTAACAAAATCAGCCTCTAATGTGCTATAGAACATCCCTTCAGCACCACCCGATACCGTGATATTTCGAATATTATTTGCTTCGAAAAACGCTCCGTAAATATAAGAACCATCGCCCTTGACAGTTACCTTCTCGATATTATCCGTAAATATCGTTACAGTACTTCCAAACTCCCACATTCCTGCCAGGAATTGATGCACAAGTGTTGTATTACCAATAATACGAGCACCATCAGTTACACTTACATTTTTAATTCCATTAGTCGCGAAAACCTGACCTTCGATATCATTACCCGGACCGTCAACACTAACCAGGCCAAGGGCACCATTGACATAAATTCCAGCCCTGCTGAAAGCGCCGGTACCCGGTCTGATTAAACCATCACCCAGCGAAATTTTACCCAGACCACCAACAATGAAGTCACCTTCATAACCATTATCGGTAGTGTTACCAGTATCACCAGTATTTTCATCGTCTTCAGCTAATGCCGCAGTCAAATCGCCAGCAACGTCAACAAAAATAACACCAACTAAACCATCGAATTCACCCGGTTCCAAACTCTTATCGCTATTAATCTTTATTTCATTTATATCACCTGCGGCATATACATGACCTAATGCCCCGGCAACACTTATATTCTTAATACCAACTAAAGAATACACTCCAGTTGTCTGAATGCCTATCTGGAAAACGGCATCTTCTACTAATGGCGTCCCGTAAATCTTCTGACCTGTTGTACTGGCGGTCAAACCCAGATTACCTTCAACTCTAATAGTATCAAATGGCACCTCTACAATAATATCTTCATCATCTAGTATACCATCCCCATTGGTATCATCATCTTCATCGACAACACCATCACCATTATAATCATTTTCTAATTCTTCATCTGTATCTTCTTCATCATCTTCATCGATTACGCCATCGCCATTGGTATCTTCACCCTGCAAGAAACCTGCATCTGCATCCAGATATATACTTACAATATCACCACCGGTGCTGTTAACAATCGAATCTATTTCATTGCCATTATCATTATCATCATCACCAACAATAGTCATCAAATCACCATCTGTAACAACATCTAAACGCAGTACAGAAATCTTTTCTTTACCTCTAAATGTTATTTCATGACTAGTGCCACCAAAGACCTGAATCTGTCCGATTTCCACCGGTCCGCCAACCGCCGACACTATCAAACCATCTGAACTTGCAATACCAGCTATTGCATAACCAGTCGAATTTACCGGCACTCCCGCTAGCCAGTCATCATACGATATATCTGTAACCTCAAGACCGACTATCGTTATTGACCCACCCGTCAAGCCATCCAATGCATTGACTGCTCCGTCACCATTGATATCATCATCAATGGTAACTTCGCCATCCTGGTTCCAGTCATTTTCTTCAAAATTCTCTGACAAACGCTCTTCAATAGAAACAAATTCCTGAGCGTCCCCATCATATCCCGGTGATATCTTTATCACCGCACCAGAATCATCAATAATCTGAACCGACTGACCCGGATCAAATTCTGCTGTTCTGCCACCGCCAGTGCTGACAAATCGAACATTGCCGCCACTGCCACCTGTGCTGACATCAACCAGTATCATCCCGCCAGCTAAAATAACATCTATTATCCCTTCAGGAACAAATTTACCCGTAATCGGATCAGGGCTTACTACACTGTCTGCATTTGCAAAAATTGCGGATGGCACCAGCAATGTCGTTTCGTCATCCAGATCCAGAAAACCTATCGTATAATCGCCAGCCACATTTATCATGCCAATATTGCCATCGACCTTCATAATTCCGGCCGCATGCTCACCAGCGACGCTAAAGGACTGCAAATCCCCCCCGGCAAATACATTAACCCAGCTACGGCTAAGAGGCGACGAAATAGCTCCTATAGTCCCACCTGCGGTCACAAATGCATTATAGAAACCAACATTAGTCCCGCTAAGACCAGCTTCCATAACCCCAATATTACCATCTTCGACAACGGTAACACCACCAGTGATGCCAGCTACTGAAATCCCGCCAAGATTCCCGCTTGATACATAAAAATCGGGTTTGTCATTATTTACCGGAACCAGCAAACCTGTATTGCGGAATTCAGCCCGAGTTAATAATGGGCCATATACCGAACGAACACCACCGGGATCACGCTGCAATTCACCCTGCACCTTAACTCCGCCAAGTGATGTCTCTACCGAAATATCATCGCCATCGGAACCATCACTTATATCAATACGATACTGACCATCCCCACCCACAACAAAACTGTAAATCCCAGCTTCTTCGACATCAAATTTTAATGGTAAAATCGCACCAGTCTCGATAACAACTTCACCCATACTCGCTTCAAGCACACCATCTGGACCATATAACTGCCCACCATCAGCCAATAACAAGCTACCTGGAGCATTTTCACCAAATCCATATAAACGAATCTCAATACTCTGACCTGCCAACGCGCTGAAGCTATATACATCCACAGCATCATTTATTGGATCAGCTGGAGTCACCTGCCCCCATACTGTCAATTTATCATCAACTGAACCCAGATATGAAGCCTCAAGTATAGTGTCATTGGTAAATAATGGAGTATCATTCGTAAGATCATCTCCGGTCATCATCCCGCCATTGGAAAAACCTGTTACCCGATTTTCCAATTCACGAATACCTGGAACATAAGTATTGGTATCAAAATCATAAGCTCCCGGGAAATGTGGCACATCGTCACGGCCAGCTACCCGAATCGGTATACCAAAATCTTCTGTTGCATATACATTACCCAATTTACCCTGAACATCTATCACGGTGCTGGCTGCTGTATGCCAGACAGTCCCGCCTTCATCCCATTGCCCGCCACCCTGTGATGCCGTAATCAAACTGTTCAAATCACCGTTCACCTGGAAGGTATTGGTTCCGATATAACCGGCATAAAACGAACCTATACTGCCCCCTCTGACAATCACATCACCAAATACCCCGCCACCGACATGAATCTTGCCGACATCATTGCCTTCTTCAACAATGATACCAGGACGAAATGCCCCACCCGGCCAGACTCCAATAGCTTCAGCATCTGCCGTAACACTCAAAAATTCCGGTGCATCATAAGTCAGTGCCGCCCAGATCGGATCATTACGATCAACATCATCTGGCAAATAAGTCATATTGGTGCCTATCATCGCCCCGCCAGCATTATCTGGAGTGTAAATAGGCACTGCTGGATTAACCGATGTGTCAAAGAATAATAAAGCCCCTTCACCCGCTGTTGAAGTATAACCACTATCGTCAAAACGGGTTACAGTAATATATATATCAGCATAACTCTGATATACATACATCATATGTATATCTGCCATGCCATCTATGAAATAATCGCCATCTTGTTCTACTATCCTGTCAATGTTTATCGCATAAAGCGTACTGGTCCCAGGATCAGTCGCATAAGCCATCCCATTTAGCGGATCATAGCTCATCCCACCATTGAGATAAATATCTACATCCCCAGGTGTCTGACCATACTCAATAACATCAGTAAAACGATCTGCCGGTGCCGCCAATAAATCTACTATCACCAACTTACCGTCAGCCAATGCACCAGTATCGGGATCCTGCGTCTGATACAAACCAAACAACACATTATCATCATTAAATGCTAAACCGGAAATAACAGTATTCTCATCTTCTACAGTCGCTGTAGTAACCAGCATTTCTACTGCCAACTCTGGAGTCAAATCATCTTTTACAAATTCCAAAAGTATAAAACTGTCTAAATCGGTATCATAACCTAAAAATCCCGGATAATCATCTGTCAGGTCCCGATCAAAAGCTACTATAGTGCTTACCGCTGCCCCTGCTATTACGCTATTGGGGTAACTTGCCAGGCCAACATTATCAACCCCAACAGGCTCAGCCTCACCTGTAGCTGGATCGATTGTTATTACTATTGTATCTACGCTTACTGGCAAACCATCGCCATCCAAAGCTGTTGGACCGGTTACCACCGCATATAAAACATCTTCACCGGCGGCATTCCTGCCAAAATCCGCCGCAATTATATTAGTAAAAGCCAAATCTGCCGCTGCAAAAGGATTATCAGTATCAAGAACCTGAGCAGGTGCGGTATCAGGTGCACCGGTTGTTGTATCAATTCTAAATACAAAACCACCTTGAAGTAAACCGTATGTCTGCCCATCAGAATTGGTCGCTAATGCCATCACATTAAAAGCACCGCCGCCAAAGTTAAGACCGCCGACCTGATTTGCAGGGACTTCTTCGATTATTGCCCCACCACCTGGACCACCACCAAAATTAACATCATTCTGGCCTGGTACTGATAGTGTCCCAAGAACATCACGACCATATTCATCCAGAATTTCTACCACAACATCCTCTGTGATAGTATTACCGGAAATCGAACCGATACGTATTTCATTAAATGCCGCGATGGTATCACTGCCTTGATCATTTTCTTCCGGGTCGGCATAGATAAATGACAATGCCCCATCGGAACCTTCCGGCAATAGCAAGGTGGTCAATAGCGTACGTGACTCGAGCTGTTCGGCTATGAGTGAACCTGATCTATCAGTTCTACTCTGGATTGGGGTGCTGAACAAACTACGACGTCTTCTGATGGCTTGGCGAGCTTTTTGCAAAAGTCGATTCACAATCAATCTCCTTGGCAGGTATGAAATATGTAGGTTAATTTCGGTATGTTTATATTAATAACAGGCTTCTAGCCTCTCTCTATAACTTTATGCCAACAAGGTCAAAGTCATGGCTCTGGCTTTATCTTCATTCTGTTTTTAACCAGATAATTCTAGCGGGGAGGAATCGCTAAATAACTGCAATTCCATAACTTAGCAGGGCATTGGCGGAACCTGCTTCTTTCGTGCCCCGGGGTTGGGTTTTTTCAAGGCTGCCGCCTGGGTGGCCCAAAATCGCTCCAGTAATTATGCCAACATCGCGCATAGTTCGACACTGGATACAATTTCATCGCGCTATTGTCTACAGAACTACCTAACTTGTCAAGGAAAATAACAGCTAAGAATCGCCAATAGAAAGATTTAGAATACAAAATATCTTTTTATCAATACTGATAATAGCTGGGCCTACCTATGCGGGGGAGGAAAAAGTCCGATAATTTTTTTTATCTCTGCCCATCTTTGCAATAGCAACAACCATAAAAAATAGCTACAACTACAACACCACAACTTACCCCTTACCCTTATTCCAGTCTGGACTTATACAGCATTGCGTTTCCCAGGCATCCCAAATCACCAAAGCAGCCATACTTTCAATCACCGGGATCACTCTAGGAACTATACAAGGATCATGTCGCCCATGCGTCTCAATCTCAGTATCATTACCTTTAATATCGATTGTCTCCTGCCTGCTCGATATCGAAGATGTTGGCTTAACCCCTATCCTTATCACTATATCCTGCCCGGTCGATATCCCCCCGGTTATCCCCCCGGCATTATTGCTACGGAACCCGCCATCGCCCATCCAGTCATTACTTTCACTGCCTTTCATCCGGGTCAATTCAAATCCTTTACCAACTTCAATACCTTTAGTTGCTCCTAAACTAAATAATGCCTTGCACAATCTTGCGTCCAGCTTATCAAAAATCGGATCACCCAAACCTGCTGGCACTCCTTTTATCTCCAATTGCACAATGCCACCCACCGAATTTTCTTCGTCCTTGGCCGCCAAAATCACTTCCTGCATCTTCACTGCCGCTTCAGCATCTCCACATCGCACCGGATTACTCTCAATAATCCCATAATCACATTTTTCGGCCTTTACACCGCCAATTTCTTTCGCATGAGCTATAAATTCAACTCCGCGGCTGGCCATCACCTTCCGCGCAATCGCTCCGCACATCACCCGCCCTGCCGTTTCACGACCTGAAGAACGTCCGCCTCCGCGATAATCCCGTATCCCATATTTTTTATAAAATGTGAAATCCGCATGACCGGGCCGGAACATATCCTTTATGCCTTCATACTTGCTCGAATCCTGGTCTTCATTATAAACAACCATAGCAATCGGAGCACCTGTCGATTTACCGTTAAATACTCCAGACAATATATGGACCCTGTCTTTTTCACTTCGGGGTGTCACATATTCACTTTGGCCGGGACGACGACGATTTAACTGAATTTGTATCTCTTCTTCGGTTATTTCCAAACCGGGCCTTACCCCATCCAGAATCGCTCCTATCGCCGGACCATGACTTTCGCCAAAAGTTGTTATTTGAATTATCTGACCATAAGTGTTAGCCGCACGACTACGTATACTCAGCTCCTCTTTTATCAATTCCACTACCTGCTCAGCCAACTCCAAAGGCTTCCCCTGGGAGCTGTCCATAACAATATCTGCAAATGGCATCAACACCTCATTACGATAGCTTACTTCATTGCGATATTTCTCTTTGCCATCAGGACCATCTAGCCACGGTGGCAAACCACCTTTTTCAATCCGCCCCCAACCCATTTCGTATGGACAGGTCAGAAAAACCATCATAGAATTATTCCGCAGCAAACGCCGGGTATCAGGGTTCATTAAAATCGAACCACCTAAAATAATAAAATGCCAGTCCTTCTCCGCTGCCATCCGCGCTGCCTGACTTTCCAGGCTGCGAAAATATTCGGCACCCTTTTCCAGATATATTTGACGACAGCTAAAATGTTTGCCATTTTCCCGTTCATAAATATCTTCTATAATTTCATCAGTTTCAACAATGCCAAGCCCGCTCAACGCCGACAATTCTCTGCCAATTGCCGATTTACCAGTACCCTTCGCACCTGCAATCAATATATTCATATCTCAACTAATCCTTAAATTCTGTCTATAATAACATTCATTCCATTTGTTAACCTCGATATTATAACCATATCAACCCCAAATAATCAAATAATTCTCAAAATCACCACTTGTCATTTCCGCACAACCAGTTCGTATCGTAATACCGCCAACAAAACAGCGGCGAGCGGCAGCGACCCACTAACCTTTACCGCAGATAAATACCGCAACTTTTCAACTTTCAAATTAGATAATATAGAAATAATGTTAAAATAGATAAAATATTTATCCACAATTAACACCAATATCTAAAATCCGATAATAAACCTTATTTTTAGCTTATAATCAAACTTTAACCCCATAAGCAACCTCCCCCGTATTCCAATCCTAACACCTAATCCACATCCAAATATCCGCTAAACAATGTTAATTTAGATAAAATGGGTATTATCGATAAAGTTTTTCCAGGCCACTGCCCGATAGTTATTGTGTTGCATGAGACAACGAAGTAAAAGTTGACTCAAACCAGGCAAAGGTAAGTAACAGAGAATAGTTTTAAGTGTTTGCAGAATAACATCTTACAGTCAAATGAAGAAAGAAGAACATTATGGATTTCAAACTTTTCCGCATGAAGTATTTAGGCCAGTTATTAAAAGGTAATCGTTTAGGCTGTCGTCGCGTTCTGGGCGAAGCATTACAAACCGGCACCCCTGCTAATGTTATCTATACCGAGTTATTCTGGGAAACAATGACTGAAATCGAACAATTATACCGCCACCATCGAATCGACGTGGTAACTGAACATATGGCTACCCGCATCAACAGAACACTGGTCGATCAGCTGCAGAGCAAATTACCAAGACGCGAGGCCCGGGGTTTAAAAATGATAATTGCCTGTGCTCCTGACGAACCTGAAGAACTCGGTGCCCAGATGTGTGCCGACCTGTTTGAATCTGATGGCTGGGAAGTCAAGTTTATCGGTGGTGGCGTCCCAAATGACGAAATTATCGCCCTAATCGGCAATTTCCAACCTGATTTAATGGTAATTTACGGAACCAAGCCATCCGGTGCCCCTGATGTTCGCAGACTTATGGATACCGTCCGGGCTATTCAGGCATGTCCCAAAATGAGAATCATGCTTTCTGGCGGCGTTTTCAATAGAGCTGAAGGTCTCTGGGAAGAAATCGGAGCCGACATGTTCGCTTCAACTGCAAAAGAAGCATTAAATGTAGCATTATCGGACGCTAAAGCAGAGCCAATCAAAAAACGTACCCGAAAAACACCCTCAACCAGGAAAATTTCCGTAGAAAATGAAGAATTAATTACACAATAAGTTAATGTCGACTAAAACTTGGCCGATATTAATAGTGTTAAGAGAGTAACAAAATAAAAAAACAAGGATGCGATACGCTGATAATAAAAATGAAATATAATCAAACTGGCAGCTGATAAGTTCAAATCAGCACAAGCCAGTAAAGATAAAGAACTAACAACTTCTTCTTCTCTCCAAAAAAACACGACACCTGCAAAGAGGTCGTGTTTTTTATTTTATCCAAACAACAGCAAACCCCATCGTCGGGTCCCCCTCTGTGCCAGAATGGGTGAGACAATTCCTTGTCATTAATTAGACTTGAGGGCGAGGATATATTTATTATGA